>JAYWBY010000374.1:0-12663 GCA_043781115.1 Pseudomonadota bacterium | reverse complement strand
CACCGCTTCGCCGTCGCTCGAGGCGGCGCGGCGGCGGATCACGACCTTGGGCTTGCCGCCCGAGGTCGTCGGGGCGGCTTGCGCCGCGGTTGCTCCAGCGGAGGGCGCGGCGCCGAAAGCACCACGCAGCTCCGAGACTTGTTGGTCGGTCAGCGTACTTTGATGACTCAAGACTTTGGCGCCGGCTCCTTTGAGCTTAGACAGCAAGATCTTCGATTCGACATTTAGTTCACGCGCCAACTCATGTACTCGCAACTTAGACATCTAGCACCCTTTTACGCAGCACCCATTCTGGACGCCGTTTACTCAAATCATTAGATCACTCGTCATCGCCGGACTCGGCCAGTTCAGACTGCAAGTACTTGTCGGCGGCGATCTGCACGGTGCGTGCGATGCCGATCGAAAGACCCGTCTTCTGCGCCACTTCTTCCGCCGAGTCGGCGATGATGTCGCCGACCGTACCGTAACCAGCGTCCGCCAGGGCGTGCGCCGTCGCTTCGCCGACGCCGCTCAAACGCGTGAACATGCGAATGCGGTCGTTGCGGCCCGTGTCCTCGACGCGTTCCTTCTCCGGTTCCTGCGCTTTGCGCGGGTCGGCGACGGCGTTAGCCAAGAACTCTTCTTCCGCCGATTTCGGCGTCGGAATCGATTTGCCGGACTCCTTCGCCAGGCGGGTCGCTTCTTCGATGACTTTGTCGGCTTCCTTCTCGTCCATGTTCAGGAGGCGTTGCAGCGTGCGCTGGCTCAAGGCCGCGACGTCGGCAGGCGACTTGACGCCCTCGTTCACTAGGATCTCGGCGCGCATGACGCCGATGCCCGGAATGTTGGCCACGGAAACTTTCGCTCCGACCAGCTCTTGCTCGAGCTTGCCTTCGCTCTTGATGTCGAGCCGCCAGCCGGTCAGCTGAGCCGCCAGGCGGACGTTTTGGCCGCGCTTGCCGATGGCGAGCGACAGTTGGTCGTCGGCGACGATCACTTCCATACTGTGGTTGGCGTCGTCGACGATGACTTTGCTAACGACAGCCGGGGCCAGGGCATTACAAACCAAACGCGCCGGGTCTTTGTCCCACGGCACGATGTCGATCTTCTCGCCGTTCAGCTCTTGGACGACAGCCTGGACGCGGGCGCCCTTCATGCCGACGCAAGCACCGACGGGGTCGACCGACGTATCGCGGGAGTAGACTGCGATCTTCGAACGATGGCCGGGATCGCGCGCGGCGCTTTCGATCGTGACGATACCGTCGTAGATCTCCGTAACGTGCTGCTCGAAGAGGCGCACCAAGAAGCCGGGGTGGGCGCGCGACATGACGATCTGCGGTCCACGCGACGAGCGTTTGACTTCCAAGACGAAGCCCGTGATGCGGTCCTTGACGCGGTAGCGTTCGGTCGGCATTTGCTCGCGGTACGGAATGATCGCTTCGGTACGGCCCAAGTCGACGATGATGTCGTTGCGCTCGAAGCGGCGGACGTGGCCGGAGAGGATCTCGCCGGTCCGGTCTTTGAATTCTTCGTAAATCTGCGCGCGCTCGGCGTCGCGGACCTTCTGGACGATGATTTGCTTCGCCGATTGGGCGGCGATGCGGCCGAAGCTCGAGGTGTCCAGCTTGATGCCCAAGGCGTCGCCGACGCCGGCTTCGGGGTCGAGCTTGTGGGCTTCCGGCACCGAAATTTCGCGGGCTTCGTCGGTTACGGCCTCGACGACGGTGCGGAACTGAAAGAGCTCGATCTCGTTGCTCTCTTCGTTGTAATGCGCTTCCAAGTCGGCCGTAGCGCCGTAGTCACGGCGCGCTGCGTGCAGTACTGCCTGCTCAAGGGCGTCGATGATGATCGCCTTGTCGAGGTTTTTGTCCCGGCTAACCAGGTTGATTACTCGGGTTAGGTCGCCATCAAATTCTGTCGATTCAGTAGCAGCTGCCATGTTCCGTGTCCTCTGTGCTTAAAAGAGCCAGTTCAGCCGTTGGTCCAGTCGTAAACCAGACTTGCTCTTTGCAAATGGGTGAGCGGGAAGGACCAAGCCCCCTGCTCGGTCTCTAAGGTGACGAGCGTATCTTGTTGGCCGGTGACGGTGTCGCCCTCGGCCACTTCCACTACCCGGCCCGTGCCTTGGCGACGGTCTAGGTACTTGTCGACTAACTTCACTTGCACGGTCTCGCCCATGTGTCGCTCGAAGTGAGTGCGCGAGCGTAGCGGCCGCTCGACGCCCGGCGAGCTGACTTCTAGGGAGTAGTTGCCCGGGACCATCGCTTCGAGTTCCGGCACGTCTTCCAGCAGCCGACTCGCCTTGACGCAACCGTCGAGCGTGATGCTCGGACCGGCCGCCAAATTGTCGACGTAAACTCGCAATATGCGTTCGTTGGCCGCCCATTCGGCTTCGATACAATCGAAACCGTGGGGGTTCAGCGAACGCGAAATCTGCGCGATTAACATATCGAGTTTAGAGCGATCCATCGTTGCCGTTAGTCCGGAAATTGAACGAGAGTTGAAACAAAAAAGGCCCCTTCGCAGCGCGTCGGACAGGAGCTCCTGCGTGTGCCCGGGCCTGCATATAAGCGAATTTGCTGCCAATTTCACTTAATTCACAAGCTCAGTAATAACGTCACGTGGAATATCACAAAAGCTGGCGAAATTCAACCGAGTTCCTGAGGTTATCCCCAAACGGGTACCAGCCGGTATTGGGCCGAAAGATCGGAGCGATTCAAGAGGTTTCCCCATGAATCCGAAGAGCTTTACGAGAACCTGGAGAGCCTTTGAGTCTGTTTTCAAAAATCGCGAAAGCCCTCGCCTCGACGCCCGAAAAAGCGCCGGAAGTCACCCTCCTGCAGGCACAACTCAATACGCTGACCAAAGATGGCCGGCTTCACGCTCGCCACCTGATTCCATTCGAATCCATGGCGTCGCTACACTTGCCCAACGGTCTAGTGGGCGTGATTAAAGACGTTAGTTATGGCGGCCTCGCCGTGCGATTCGACCCCAAGGACGTCCTGCTTGCCGAGCAAATCGCCAACCCCACGGGCGCCACCTTGATCGTGCTAGATCGGCAAATCGCCTGCGTCATGAGTCCAGTGCGAGTCGTCAAACGCGACGAATCGCTCTTCGTCGGCTTTCACTTCAAGCACGAGTCCCCCGACTCCTTGGTCTTCCTACGCGAAATGATCGAGCCCATGCGCTGCGGCAAGTCTCTCAACTCCTTGTCCGAAGACATGCGCAACGACCGCTACAAAGGTGCCGATTGGACCTGCCTCCGAGGCGACGGCCCGACCGACCTTATCCTGAAGCGCGTCGTGGGAGGGGGCGACCTCGAAGAAGCCCTGATGACCTTCCGCATCCAAGAGTCCTATTTCGAATTGAGCTTCAAGGGCGGCAAACTCAAAACCGGCAAGTCGTTGAACGCCGCTTCGAACTGGAGCGCGAATACGCTCACCGTCGGCGCCCAAATGGGTTCGACGACCGACCTCGACAAGGCTCTGCTGCGCCAGGCCGTGTGCATCTTGGCGAACGCACCCGGCGAACAGCGCCAGGTCCTGGACGGGCTCATTCGCCTGACCATGGCGGCTCTCAATCTACAATTCACTTCGATTGAAGAGCGCGCAGCCTAACTTTAGCGCTCGCAGGCGCCGCCGTGGACGCAGAGCAATTGAGAATAATTCTCTTGGTCGGCGTTGCGGTGAAGCCAGATCGCGAACTCGCGGATCGAATAGACCGGGTTGTAGCCATGGTCGTGCAGCGTCTCGCGGGTGCCGAGGATCAGCTCACCGAGCGGTGCTCCGGGATTGCCTACACCCTGATGGCTCAGGATGCGCACGCCCTTCGGGACGAAGGAGCGAAACGAGTCCGGATTGAGCTTGAAGCCATGGTTCATTTCCCGGGCGTTGATCTCGTCTAAGTGCTCGCGGTCGACGATCAAGGTCGTGCTGCGGATGATCGCATGGCCGTTGATGATCGCGTGGCCGTTGATGATCGCGTGGCCGTTGATGATCGAATGGCCGTTGACGTCTTGGTGCCGGCCGCCGACCAGCTCGGCCACGGCAGGGGTCGGTTCGATTTCGAAGCCTAGAATCTCCTGGATCGTCCATTCGCCTTCCAGCAATCCGAAAGCGCGCGGGCTGCCAAAGTGCCCGTAGTTGCAATTCGGGTCGTTCTTTACCAAAGTCAAAATGCGGTCGAAAGGATTGAAGCGCAGCATGCACTTCTTCTCGTCCGAGGCGTAGCCCGTGGCGAGGCGTTGAATACTGGTCAGGTCGAGCGCGATTAGGGTGTTGGTGTCGTTGGGCCGTTCGACCGTCAAACCAACTACCTGGCCGCTGCTGTTGACGATGGGGCCACCGGACATACCGGCTTCCGCCAATTCCGTGTCGAGCGGGTCCATGGCCTCAAGTTTGAGCTTCGCCAAAGGGCCGAAGTTTGACGTGTCGTCGGTCGGGTACTCTCCGCGAGCCAGCCGACCGACGCGCTGCACCAGTTCGCCCTCCCGGGCAGCCGGGAAGCCGAGGATGACCTGGGTGGTGTCTCCGCTGGTGTCGACGGCATCAGCAATGTTCAGACCTTTGATGTCGTCGACCGAGCTGACTCCCAGGGACGACGCCAACGAAGTCAAAGCAGAGCGGCGAATCTGCAGTAAGGCGATGTCCGACTCGACGTTGCGGGCCAGAAGCACCGCGGCCTGCGGCAGTCGCTGACCGTTGACATGCAGGTCGTAGGAATAGCCAGCGCGGAAAGGCGCCGTCGAGTCGGGCTCGCCTCCGCCGCCGAGCGGGTCGCCGAGGGCGCCATACGAGTAAGCGACGGGAAACAAATGCGCCGCCGTGACGATGAACACCTTAGGGTCGGCTGACGCGTCGGCCGCCTGCATGACTTGCGGAGCGAATAGCTTGCGGAGCTTGTCGACATTGCGGGTGATGTAACCCGACCCAAGCGAGAAGTTGCCGTCAAGGGTGATCCAAACGACGTGCTTGCGGACTTCGGTCAGGTCCATGCTCGCGACGATGTCGTCGCCGTGGCTGGCGGAGCTGAACTGGGCGGCCGGGGGCGGAGCAATGCCGCTACCGGACTCTTCCGGAAGAATGACCCAGAAGATCGAGTTAGGGTGGGTAAATTCGATGTCGCCGACGACCATGCCCACGGAAATGCCGACGGTGCCCGTCGGTGTGTCGGAGCTGAATTTGACGTCGAGGAAGCAGCGGAATCCGTAGTCGCCCGCGGCTGAGTCACAAACTGGGTGAGTGACGACGACGTAGCGGTTGCTCCACGTGCGGGTCACGGCGTCATAGGACAAGTCGTGCAAGCCGACGCGGGGCCAAGACCCCTGGACGTGCGGCACCAACGTGTTGTCGTCGACCGGCGTCGTAAAATATTGCTCGATGCGGAAGTTGCGGTCGTTCTCGCTCGCCGGCAGCACGGCTGGGATTCCTGGCGGATAGATGTACTTGTCGCCGCTGTCGATAGCCTGCCACATCACGGAACTAGTGAGCTCGATGTCGTTGATGTCCGGGATCGCGGCGGCGAAGGAACGAGCGCCTCCGGCGGCCAAACAAAAGAGCGAGACGACCACCCGGGCAAGGAGGTTGACGGTTGAGCCTTTGGCGTGCGAATTTGCGCTAGCAGTCATGGCTTATGCCCCGGCTTGGCGAAAGAAATTGAAATGACCTGAGGAATATCCTTAGCAGCGTAGCAAAGACCCACGACCTCACCAGTATCATCTAAAAATTTCATTCTTCCTCAATAAATTCAGGCATTTGAATTTGACCCAGTAGATGTGGATTCGGCCGACCCACTAGGCGGAAATTTAACGCCTTAAAAATCAGATGCTTGCCGAAACTTAATCAGCTCCCTGTGGAAAGATGCGGCTCAACGATCCGGCCGAATCGGCGCGCATGCCTTTTTTTTGACTGACTGAAAGAGGTTTTGCTATATGAGTGAGCAATACTTCTGGGGAAAATCTCCATGACCAACTGGGATGCGGTCACCAAGCAAGCCCGTGAATGCCACACGAAGCAGTCATGGGAAGCTCTTTTCGAGAGCTGCGGCGAAGCTATCGCCATTAGCAGCAACTCGAAACCCATCCAAGAGGTCTACCGGATCCTCCGCAGCGACCCGCAAGGCCTTCAGTATGATCCTCGCATCTGGGGCCGCTTGATTCAGGGGTGCTTGTCGAGCTGGAACCTCGAGCTCGGCCGCGAGATCGCGGAATATTCCAAGCGCATTCCGTCGCCACTCGTCAACATGCCCGCGGCCCAACTCTATCTGGAGAGCGGCCAGCCCTCGGTGACGCGCGAAATCGCCAACCGCGCCTTGCGCCTTGCGGGACTTTTGCCCGCGGAACGACTGCAACTAGAAATGCTGGTCGCCAGCAGTTACGCCGAAGAAGGCAAACGGCAGAAGTCGATCCGCCTCTTGAACCAGATTCGTTCGTCGGTCGAAAGCCCGTCGCTAGGGGCGAAGGAACGCGCCGATTTCCTGACCAACATGGGCCGGATGCAGTTCTTTCTCGGCCGCTACGTGCAGGCGGCGGAGCTTTTTTACGAAGCTTCGAAGCTCTACCGCGATCTGCGCGACTGGGAAGCCGCGGCGAAAACCATTTTCAATACGGCGGCGTGCCACTTGAACGGCGGCACGAAGCGCAAGGACGAGGCCTTCGCCATGATCGAAGAGTGCCGGCGGCTCGCGGAAGCGCAGAACTTGCCTGGCCCTTTGTCGCACTGCGAAGCGGCTTACGGAATGGACGCGTTTCAGCACGGCGACTTCGCCGCGGCTCGCGAGCATTTGCGCCGGGCGCTCGAATACTTGCCGATCTCGGACAAGAGTTACCGCCGGCTTCACATTCTTTCGATGCTGGCGTTTACGTACCTGGCCATGGGTCGTTACCATTTGGCGCGGAAGTTCGGCCAACAAACGACTGATCTCGCGGTGCTCGACGATTCGCAGCGCAACCGCGTTCGTTACACGAACCTTCAGGCTGAATTGATGTGGGAAGACGGCTTAATCGACGAAAGCCAGGCGCTGCTTCGGCAAGCGACGGCCCCCTTCGAATCCCAGGGCGTGCACACGCTGGAAGAGCTGTCGACCCTCACTAGGTTCAACTTGCAGTCGTCGATGCTCAACTTCCAGCTCGTTCCGACGAAGTTCGACATCGACGAAGCGCTGAAGAAGAACCACCACTCGTGGCTCGACCGGCAGTTCTCGCTGGGCCAACTGTCGCTCAACCAAGACGACTTCACGGGTGCGGACAAGCGGTTCAACGACTGCCTGACTCGCGGCCGCCAGCAAGGCGACCGCTACCATGAGGCCGTTGGACTTTCGGGACTCGTCCAATCTCTCTTGCGCCAGCGCCGCGCCGACGAGATCGACGGCATCTTCCGCGAGTTCGAAATCGTCGTGGCGCGCCTCGGCGAAACGCCACTAAAGGCGCAAGTCTCGATCATCCATGCGGCCCGCGCTTACCAGCTCGGCGACTTCCCGGAATGTGAGCGCATCCTCCGCCAAGCGCTGAAGAGCACGCGCCTGAGCTTCGCCGACAAGTTCGTGCTGTCCGGCTGGGTTGCGACAATCGAGGGCCGCTCCTCGCGTCTAACCGCCGATTGGCAGACTCACATGATGGCACGGGCGACGCGGACCTTTTTCGCGCCGACGCTCGAAGCGGTGGACGACCGCCATTTCCGCGTCAGCGAGCACTACACGGTGAGCCTCGAGCGCCACCCCTCGCTCGCCGAGCTCTTGCACTATCTGCTCTTGAAGAGCAACTTCAGCGCCAGTACCGCAGAAATCCAGACCCACGTCTGGAAGCAGAGCCTGCAGACGCAGGGCTGGCAACAAAAGATCCGCAACACGATCATGCGCCTGCGCGACTTCTTCCCCTATACCATCGCGCCGATCATCGTCCATTCAGACAACATTTCGCTGTTCAAGGACGCCTTGACGATTCATCCGCCGAGGCCCCCGGGCGTTGGCACGGAAGAGGAAATCGTCCGCCTCTTGGCTGACAGCCCGATGTCGAGCACCGAGCTAGCGCAGCGGCTCAAGATCTCGTCGGCGACGACGAAACGCATTCTGAAACGCTTGACCGACGAACAGACGATCCACCCGATCAAACAGGGCCGGAACGTCTTCTACAGCGCGGCGAGCCACGCCTGAGAACGAGCCGGACGCTCACCGCCGCCTGGGTTACCGCCGTTGCCGTTGCCTTAGGAGCTTTGCCGCCGGCCGCGCGCGCCGAAACCTTCCGCGTCGGCATGGACGAGAACGGCTTCCCGCCGTTTTACTTCAAGCCCGGCGATCCGACCCTCGGCATCTACGAACTGGTGCTGGCCGAGGTGGCGAAGATCACCGGCGACCGTTTCACCGCGGTGTTCGTGCCGCAGATTCGCAAGTTCAAGCTCTTCGACGCCAACGAAGTAGACGTCGAGCCGGGGGTCAACCCGGACTGGCGCAAAAGTGCCCAAGGAATTTCCGCCTACAGCATTGCCTTCGCCAATAGCGAGGACGTGCTAATCCACCACAAAGACGACAAGCGCGCCTACGAAAGCGTCAAGGACCTGCAGGGCAAGACCCTCGGGTGCGTCGTCGGCTTCGTCTATCCGCAGATCGAAAAAGACCTGAGCTCCGAGGCGATCCACCGCGACGACTCGAAGGACAAGGAGATGATGATCCAGAAACTGCTGAAGCGTCGGGTCGACGTCATCATTTTGCCGCGCCCATTCGCCGAATATTGGCAGAAGCTCAACACCAAGGACTACCAGCTCGTGATCGGCGGCGCGGTCGACTCGAAGCCGATCATGTTCCGCTTCCACGTCAAGAAGAAGGATGCCTTGCCGAGGTTCGACAAAGCCCTGCGCCAGGTCATCGACTCCGGCAAGATCAGGGCGATCTATGCTGGCTTTCGCTAAACGCAGCGAACGGTAAATTACCGAAACCGCGGCTTTGGACTGCCGAGTGAAAACGTCTTTGTACATAGTTGCTATACTATGTACGTTCCGATAGAGCAAACTTGCACTTTAATGGCAAGTTTAGGATATTCCTCAGTTCGCCAAAATGTTCTGCCGATGTTGTTGTTTAGTTCGACTGACAAAAAGGGCGGCCAATGGCAAAGCGCAGGCAAATCACTAATTTGTTCAGCTCGACGCTGGTTCTCCTGATGAAAGAGCGGAAGGTCACGGTGAAAAAAGCCGCGGATTGGGCTCAGGTCCCTCCTGCAACGATCCAGAACTGGCGCTCTGGTCACCTGCCGACTGACTTCGCTTCGGTCAGACGATTAGCGGAGGGGCTGGGGACGACGCTGGCATTCCTCTTGACTGGAGAGCACGACCAGCGACTTGAAGGCCTGGTCCCAACGGTGACGGAGCTATTCAAGGATGGAGGCGAAGTTTTCGACGGCTACTTAGAGGTAAAGATCCGCAAGATGATACCGCGAGAAAAGCGTGGCACTAAATAACAAGAATTCGGAGGACGAGCGATGAGACAGTGGCACGCGAAAACGATTTTGATGGTCTTGGCGGCAACAACCTTCGGCTGCGGCAAGAAGGACAAAAATAGCGAGAAGTCCAATGCCGCGGCCGCCACGTCAACTGCCACCAGCGCGTCCACTACGGCAGACACCGCAACCGAACTCGCAGACAAACCGAAATATGCGACGGGCTCCTGCACAGGCAATGTTGGGTGCATTCAAGGCTTTATCTCTCACGGCATGAAATTGACGCTGACCCCGGACGGCACGGGGACCGATAAGACCGCGAGCGGCGAGGCACTTGCCTTACAGACGTATGAATTCAAAGACGCCCAGGACTTCGGCGACCGCTTTGACACGGCATTCCTAAAGCCGCTCGTACCAGCTGCCAACTCCGCTGACTACGATTTTAAGATCGCTCCGACGGTCAAGCGCGACAACTTCGCCAACGACTTCGAACTGTACTCCGAAGGCTCTGAGGCCAACGACGACAAGGTCAAGATGGAGGGCGAAGGCAACTTCGACCTAGGCGACATTGCTCCGTTCGACCAGGTAGCTCTGCGCGCAGTCAAGACGTTCCGCATTGAAATCACCAAGAAGGTAACCGCCGATGCCGCGACTCCTGCGATCACCCGCGCCGTGACTTGTTTGGAACTCGAGGTGTCGACGGAGAACCTGAAAGTCGTAGCCGATAAACCAACGAAGATCGGCGGTCTGCGTAACTTCAAATTCTACTACACCGAGAGCGACGAGCTTTGCCAAGCCTCAAAGGTCGGCGATGCGCAGTCGCGTGATACCAGTGCTTCGATTCTGCCAGCCACCGGGGCGAACATTCCCTAAACCGCCTTGAATGGTTGAAATGAATCCTTCCGGACGAAATGCCAAAGCCAACGGGGCCAGGGGCGTCTTGCTCCTGGCTCTGGTGCTTGCTGCCTGCGCACCGAAATCGGACGAGGGCCGATCCACTTTGGTACCGCCAACCGATGCAGGGACCGCAAAGAGTCCGGTCAAGGATGCCGCAACGACAGATGGCCCGCTTCTTCCTTCTGACAAGAGGGCTGCGGTTTGCGGCAACTCGTGCATCACTGGCTTCCTAGCGCACGGCATCGGCCTTGAAGTTGGGGAATCAGCCGACTTCGCACCCAAGAGTCGAGGATTCGACTCTTTGCATTTCCACGACGGCAGCGACTGGAGCGACCACTTTAATGATGCGTTCGTAAAACCGTATTTTAAATTGGCCGGATTGAATGACGAGGATTTCGACGTAGGCTTCACGCCCGAGCAAAACCGCCAAGTTTTCGCTCGTGGTTTTGAGCTGAAGAACAGTGGTCCCCAAGCTACGGCTGAGTTCGACGACTCGGGCAATTTTCTGATTCACTCCTTTGCCTCGCCGCCAACCGGCGTGTTGAGATTGAACCTAAGTAAGACGATCTCGCTGGCTATGAAAAACCGAGTGACCGGCACTGTCCGCTACCAATGCATGGTTCTTGGCGCCGAGGCCAGTCTTACGGCAGGAAGTCCCGGAGAGGTCTGGAACCTCGGCAAGATCCACGCCTTCTACTTCTATTACACGCGAGTCTTAAGACCCTGCTTGACCCCGGTCGACCTAGAAACCATCGCGATCGTCGACCCCCTCCTCGGCGGCTTCACTGCCGTACCAGACGGTCAAGAGATGACGGGGGTAGACACCGGACCAGATATCTACTTTACGCAGGCAGCTCACGGAATTTCGAACACAACGGCTGGCGTCATGAAGTTCCGCAGCACAATTCAGGGCGTCAAGTACCGCTGCAAGTTCGTCAGTTTGAGCAGCGAGGCTGGAGAAGAAGGTGCCTTCGCCGACTGCGATGGTCATTACGACTACGACAAGTTAAAGGACGGACAGTACGCCTTGATGGTGCGTTCTTACAATGAGCTCGGCACTGGCATGAGTGTGGCAACCGCATTCTTTGAGGTCGACACCAGAGCTCCGCCAAGTGACTTTACCCTTACGCCGAGCGCCACCCCCGAAGCCGGATCCAATCTCTATACGATAAACGTCGCAATTGGCAACGCGCCCGATCGCTCGACGTTTCTCTGCGCCTATAACGACTCGAAAGCCGACTTTTGTCCTGCGACGATGACGGTAGCACACCTCCCGTCCGGAGTGCACCGGGTCACGGTTCAGCCGATTGACGCCGCTGGGAACGCCGGGAAGACTCGTTATCTTTACCTCGATGTGGGGGCCTCGCCTCTGGAGATTAAACCTGCCAACTCCGTAGGTAGCCTAATCTCATTTAATGCCACGCAGCGGTCGCATTGGAACGTGCGTCACGTGTCCTACGCCTTTGGCTCGGTCATCGCCGGGATGACGTTCCGTTGCGTCGTGGTTCAGGACTCGGACATCATCGCGACGAAAGAATCGTGCAAGTCGCCAGTGGCGTTCGACCTCACCGCTGATGGTGCTTATTCACTAAGAGTGTCCGCGCTCGACCCGTCAGGCACTGCGGTGAATAACATCGAACATGACTTCGACGTGGACACGATCGCGCCCACGACCTCCGACTGGAGCTTGAATTGCGCCTCGGCAATCCCTGCCTCAGGCGGTCCGTCGGGAACCTACGACCGCTCCTGTCATTTTGTAACATCGCTGGACGATGCCGATTTTTCGTGTCGCCTGAACGGCGGCTCTCTCTTTGATTGCGCCTCGCCGTTCGTCTTGGCGTCCTTGCCAAGCGGCACGCACTATCTTGCAGTGACAGCAATAGACCAAGCCGGAAACTCTGCCACGGCGCAGACGCTCGATATTCAAATTCCATGAGCCGCTAAAGGGGAATTCTAATGAGTCGTGCTTACCAACTTCGTAGCCTGGTTCTCTCGATCGCCGTGACTCCGGGCATTGTCTCCTGCGCCAAGAAGGCCTCGAAGAGCGGTGGCGAAGCTGGACCGATTGCGCCTGCCACAGACACACCAGCCGCCGACCCGGCGCAAGTCGATAGTGGCGTCAAGCCAGCGGGAGCTGCCTGTCTTCTCGGTACAGACTGCGATTTGCCGGCGAACCTGGAACTGGCGTTTCCCACTACGTTAAACCTCGGCGATCCGTCGATGAACTGCACGGACGCTGCCAACGCGTCCTTTTACAATACCGGGAGTGATCTGAGGGCGTTTTGGACTGCGAAATGCGGCGGGTCGGCGAATCGGAAGCTCTACACGGTCAAGTTGAATCCAACGAATTACGGAGTGGTCGG
>JAYWBY010000373.1:0-4723 GCA_043781115.1 Pseudomonadota bacterium | reverse complement strand
GTTTGAGGTGATCACACCTACGGCGACGAGCGCCGAGCTGAAGATCGTCGGCGACTACCTGTGGGACCTGACCTACGCCCAGAGCGTCGATCGGCTGACGACGGAAACCTACGGCATTCCCGCGGCGGTACTGATGGAGAACGCTGGTCGTGGCGTCGCTCAAACCATCCTCGAAACCGGCGTCGACGACGCGCCGGTGGTCGTTCTGGCAGGCCCGGGCAACAACGGCGGCGACGCCCTCGTCGCCGCGCGCTACCTCGCGGAAGCCGGGTGCGAAGTCCACGTCTTCCTCGTGCCGAGCTCGACCGGCCGCGAGATCAGCCTTGAGTGCGGAGCCCAAGAGAAAATCTTGAAGGCCCTCGGCCACGAAACGCCGACCTACCGCAAGGGCGCCTTGGCGCGTTTCGCCAAGGCGGAGCCCGTCATCATCGACGGGATTTACGGCATCGGTTTCAAAGGACCGCTGGCGGAAGACTCACCGGCCTTTCAAGCCTTGGAGGAGGCTTCGGGACTCGCTGGCTGCACCGTCTTTGCCATCGACATACCGAGCGGCATGGACGCCGACAGCGGCGAGAGCCAAGAGCTACCGCTCGACGCCGATTTGACGATCACGTTCGGAGGCAAAAAGCCGGCACACGTACTGTCGCCCGCCCGCGACCTTTGCGGCGAAGTCTTGAGCCTCGACGTCGGCTTCCCCGGCGCGGCGCAAGAAGCGGCGCTGGCGATCCATCGCCCGCAAATCGTCTTGCCCGAAGGCAAGGAGCTCTTGGCCCACGACCCGTGGAGCGAGCTGCCGCGCAGCGCCCACAAGTACGACCGCGGCCACGTTCTGATCATCGGCGGCTCCGCGGGCAAGACCGGTGCGCCGCTGCTCGCCGCGCTCAGCGCGCTGCGCGCCGGCGCCGGTTGGGTGACGGTGGCGATGCCCGATTCGGCGACGCTGACGCTGCGCGGCGACGTGCCGAGAGAAATCACCTTCGAGCCGCTGTTCGACGGCGAACGCTTGAACGCCATCAAATTGGAGAAATTCCTCGAAGAACGCAAAGTGCGCGCGGTCGCCGCCGGGCCGGGCTCCGTGCTCAACCCGCTCGACGCCGAATCCCTTGCCGTCCTCGCCGAATTCACCGTCGACGGCCACGGCTTCGTCGTTTTGGACGCCGGCGCCACGCACGGCGTCGCGCCGCTCCTCGCGGGGCTAGAGCTCGACCCTCAACAGTGGCTCCTGACTCCCCATCCCGGCGAGTGGCTGAAGCTCGGCCCCGATTTCGACGTCTCGCCGCTGTCGCCGGCGGGCTTCAAGCGCGTCGCTGCCCATGCGGAACGACTCGGCGCGGCGCTGCTCTACAAGAACGCCACGCCGCTGCTGATCACAGGAAATCCGAAGACTCCGGGCTTCGTGATCACCGAAGGCACGTTGGCGCTGGCGCGCGCGGGCTCCGGCGACATCTTGGCTGGAGTCATCGCGGCGCACGGGGCGATCGGGATGAACAGCGTGCTCGCGGCCTTGCGGAGCCAGGTGCAAGTGGCTTGGGCGGCGGTGCTGGCCGGCGAGAAGAGCGGCAAGGACGCCGTGCTTGCTCGCGACATCATCGCGGCGCTCGGCCTAGTCGCGGAACGGGCGGCGGAAGCGGCGGATGACGAAGAAGGCGACGGAGAAGACGAGTAAGGACAGCCCCCGGTTCCTCCTCAAAGGCATGCCGCGGGATAGGGCATCGGCCAAGAGGCGTAGCGGCACATCGTCGAAAGACTCACCGCCTGGACTCTGAGCGGCTCGGCGGCTCGGTTGCAATGGCGAAACTCGACGGCATCGTAGTGCGCGTCGCCCGGATGATTGACCGTCTGCGCTCCCGCGACGCCAGTGTCGTCGCTGGCGAAAGACGTTCACGTTTACCACCTTCAGGACCCCGGTCCGCGGCCCTCCGCTGCGCTAATGGAATTCAGTTTCCATACATATTTTCTGGAATTAGATTATATAACATACTGTTTTAATGTCTAAATATTGATAAATTAAAGATTCATAAATACTTACCGATAAGTCTTTACTAGACAGGAAAACAACCAGAACCATTTTTGGAGACCACCTTATGTTTAACATTCGCCATACGATCATTTTGTCTCTTGTCGCCAGCTTTGGCCTATTGACGGGTTGCAAAAGCACCAACAGCTCGGTGAAGGCCGCGCCGGATGGGCTCGCCGACGACATTAATATCGAACCAGGGAATTCCTCCCAGTATCCAACGGCGTTAAATGATTTGCTGGGAATCGGGTTTGCACTGACCGAAGGCAGTGACGTCTTCGCGACGTTTGAGAACGACGCGACGTTCACCTGCGTCAGTTCAGATTGTCGGGGTTCCGCGATATCTTTCGGACCTCTCGAGAGACTTCGGTTACAAAAGTTCCGCAAGGAAAATCTACGTGCCGCGGTGAGTTTGAAGAACCTCGTGGGGGATGCCAAAGAGCCGAATTGCCCAACGGCGACCCAAGGCATTGCCTTTTGGGTTCGCCTTGCCGATGGGTCCGGTTGGACCGCCATCGGTCTCTCTGGGGGATGTCAAAATTTCCGTCGCCCGGCCCAAGACCCGGAGTTTGGATACGCGAACTATATTTATGAAGTTCTGAATGCCGTTCTCCAAGGGACACCGGTGACTGACGCGCCGCGGATTCCTAGCGAGCTGGCAAACCTGCCGGCAAACGTCGACTCCGCGCTGACGAGCGGTCCGAACGTCATTGCGAAACTGGTTGGGGCAACGTTCGAATGTTCGGGGTGTAGCCCATTTGTATTTTCGCCGGTAGACCAAGCCCGAATGAGATCCGCCCGTCTAACGTTGACGACTCCTGTCGCTGTCGACCAACTGGTTATCGCCGGTCCGGCGATTACAAACTGCCCGCAGGCAAGCCATGGTACGGTCTACTGGACGCGCCTATTGAATGGCGCCGGCTGGACGGCAGTCGGGCAGTCTTCCGGTTGCCAAACGTGGGAGCGACCTACCACGGACGTTGACCATGATGCGGCGAAGCAATTGGCGAGTTTGCTTGAGTATTGGTTTTCATTGAGCCTGCACCAGCACTGAACGACTTAAGCGCCAAAAGAACGCTATGACGGCCGTCCCCATTTGGTGGACGGCCATACCCAATAAGCCCCGAGCCCTAGTCCCGCCCCCACCAAATCCGCGAACCAATCAAACAAGTCGCACGTTCGACCGAAAGCCGGCTGCGTCATTTCATCTGCCGCCCCGTACACTGCCAGTATGAACAATCCGAGGCCGAACACCACCGCCGGCGCGCGGCCTCCCCTTCCCAGCCTGATCCCCAGCAGCATGGCTAAAATCGCGTACATCGTCGCATGGATCGCCTTGTCGGCGATCATCAACGGCTCGGCGGCGCTCGGCACCTGGACGTGCGTGGCGAGGACGCAAAGCGTCCAATACAGCGCCAAAAGCGGCGACGAATATTTTGAAATCTGCGCCATCAAGCTAATACGAAGCCATCGTCTGGTCGTGCTCTTCCGCCCAAGCCTGAAGCCCACCTTCCAGCGACCGCGCGGTCTTGACCCCCTGCTGCCGCAAGTACAAAGCGGCGCTGTAGGACCTAACGCCGTGGTGGCAAATGACGACGCCCAAAGGCGAAGCCTGCAAGCGAGGCAAGAGTTCGGGAAAACTCAGGCGGCAAAGAAGCAGCGAATCCGCTAGGTGGCAAATCTCATATTCCCACTCTTCGCGGACGTCGACGATCAAAGTGGCGGCCTTCTGCGCGCCATCGGCCAGGACTACCGCCAGCTCGTCTCCCGTGATTTCGATCGCTTCGGACATACGCACCACGGCTTGGAGTTTGGCTATGACCTCAAATTCGCTGAGCCCGCTGGTTTTCGCCAAATCACCGACGGTCAAGGGGCGCGCCGCTTCGGGGAAAAACTCTGGAGGAGGCACCGCAAAGATTTCGTCTAGCACGACGTCCCAATGTGGAATATCAATGTCACTAAGTAGAGTTTGGCCGTTCATGAGGATTTTGTCTCGTGGTTTACCGGTTGCCCCACACCAACGTTCTGCCTTTCGCCGGCGCCACGCCCGACTTGGGAGAAGGTGTCTTCCTCGCCAGCGGCGCCCAGCTGATCGGCGACCTGAGAATCGGGCGGGACTCGAGCGTCTGGTTCAACACCGTCATCCGCGCCGACGTTCATTACATCAGAATTGGCGAGCGGACCAACATCCAAGACAACTCGACCGTCCACGTCACCGAGGGGCAGTCGCCCTGCGTCATCGGCAGCGACGTCACCGTCGGCCACAACTGCATCGTCCACGCCTGCACGGTCGAGGACCTCTGCTTGATCGGCATGGGCGCGATCATTTTGGACAAAGCCGTGATTCGGCATGGCTCGTTGGTGGGCGCAGGGGCGTTGGTGACTCAGGGGAAGGAGTTCCCTCCCCGCTCGCTAATCCTCGGGTCGCCGGCCAAGGCCGTCAGGACCTTGACCGACGCTGAATACCACGGGCTTGCCGAGTCGGCTCGCCACTACGTCGAGACAGCCAAGCGCTACCAGAGCTGAGGAGCCTGGTAGCGCGCTCTTATCAATGCGGCATGGTTGACGACGGTATTCTTATGGTCGTGGTCGTCGTCGGCGGTAGGATCGTTGTCGACGGCCTCGGGACCGTCGTCGTCGTGCGCCGGGTCGTGGTCGTCGACCCGCAGGGGGCTCCGCACCACCGAGCGGCATCGCCGCACGCGC
>JAYWBY010000372.1:0-4727 GCA_043781115.1 Pseudomonadota bacterium | reverse complement strand
CAGAGAGGCGTCGCGTCGTTGTTCGCGGGGCTATCAATTCTATCAGGGACATCGCGAACGACCTGCTCGAAAAAAAGCCTGCCGCCGAGCTACCAACCGCGGCGATCGAGGACTCTGGTGGTCTGAATCCCTGTCTTGTTCTAAATCTTCTCGACAAGGTCGTTTCGGAAAAGCGCCTCCAGTACCGCGCGCGCCCGGGTCTTGAAATTGAACTTGTCCAGGAAAGCGGAGCGTACGGGCTGTTTGCGGGTATTTCGCCCGTTCTACTTCGGCGTCTTCTATCAAATATTCTGAATAACGCGATTGAGGCTCTGAACGGTGGACGAGGCCTTGTTCAAGTCAGACTGGAGCGGCTGGATGGTACCTGCGGTATCATCGTTCGGGATAATGGCAAGGGTATGCCTCGAGCTGTCGTTGAGGCGCTAGGAAGGGCTCCCTTAACTCACGGCAAAGAGGCCGGTCGCGGACTCGGTATCTATCATGCCTTCACGTCGCTTGCGCAATGCGGCGGCAGATTGGAGATCGAGTCGGAGGTGGGATCAGGTACCAGCGTCAAGGTGGTGCTTCCGACGGTGGACGCTCCTCGCTGGTTTGCGAACGAGATTGAGGTCGCCGACGACGCCGACGTAGTCGTCGTAGACGATGATCCATTCGTTAACGAAATTTGGCGTGAACGACTGGTCAGTGCCCGTGGAGTTAAGATCCATTTCTTCACCAACTACGATGAATTCATAGCGTGGAGCGGCACAGCGGTGCTTTGCTCGCCACTATTTCTTCTCGACTATGAGTTTGCGGGCATGGCCCTTTCCGGGCTTGATGTGGCAGCGCGGTTGAGTGCACAGGCGCGCACCATATTAGTAACGAGTCGGGATGAAGAGAGAAGCGTCCAAGGTCAATGTGAGGCGGCAGGAGTCAGGATGATTCCCAAAGGCGCCGCCTCGTTAGTCCCGATACGTGTTGTGTCATCCGGTGAGTCGGCCGCCGCTCCCGTGGCGATACTGATTGATGACAACATTTGGGTTCGTGAGACGTGGGAAATTCAAGCAGCCGAGCGGGGTCGCCGAGTTGCGACGTTCGGCTCGGTCGCCGAGTTCGAAAACGCAGCCTTGGCTAGCAGCGTCGACATCCCCCTGTTTCTGGACCATCGTCTGTCCGGGACCGAATCAGGTTTGGACGCGGCGGCGCGTTTCCATGCACGTGGTTTCCGTCGGATCTACCTTGCGACAGGCGTGGATGCGAAGAATCTTCGGCCTGGTCCTTGGATTCAGGGGGTGATTGGCAAAGAAGTCCCGGAGTGGGTCTTTGTCACTTGAACCTCTTGGCCGAGCTGTCTTGACGGTCGCAATCATAGAACATACGGACCGCTTTTTGGTCACTGTCATTTGGACTTGGTCCGCGAAACGCTCTTGACCCGGTCACGCATGACAACGGTCAGCCCTGGCCATTGGTCGACCTGATGCTGCGCCAGCGCCATCATGATCCGGTAGTGGATCGTGCGACGGTTCGGGTGGGCGAGCAGAACGACCAAGAGGCCATGATGCGCCTCGGCCCGGAAGCGCGTGAAGCCTTTGTCAGTCGTGACGAGGAGACGCTTCTCGTCTTGCGCGAGCCGCCACAGTTCGTCGTCGTGGATGCCTTGTTTCAGCGTTCCACGAACGTCGCTGACATCATGTCCGGTGCCGCGCAACGCTTCGACTGTCATCGACGGAATATTTTCGTCAACCAGAACGAGCATGAAGCGATCACCCGCGCAGCGGTTCGAGAGGCGTCACCTGCTCCTCCGCGAGCGCGGCTGCGTACTCCAAGCAAGCCAGTACGTCCTCACGCTTGAGCGACGGGTAGTCCCTGAGCAGGTCGTCAATGGTGTCGCCGTTAGCGAGCATCCGAACGATTTGATGAACGGGGATGCGGGTGCCTTTGACGACGGCTTGGCCGTGGCAGACATTGGGATCTATTGATATTTTGTGCTGCATACGCTCACCCTCATAACGCATCCTATCAATTCGATAGGCTTTTTGCGAGTGCCGAACGGTAATGTGGCGGAATTAATGCCTGAAGCCATTGAGCATTTTACAGATGGCAGCGTTCAACTACGCCGCTGTCATTGCCATCAAGGTCGGCAACCACGCGCGAACGCGTCGAGCGCCATAACGTAGCGTTTCTTCGCACAACCGCCGTCTAGAAGTTTCCTTCGTGCTGGCTGCTTTGCCTCGTGGCTGCCTGGCTGGCGGGAGTGGTTCGGCTTTGAGCCAGCGCGAGCCAACCCGTGGCTCGCGCTTGAGCCGTGGGAACCCAGCATTTTGACGTTAACGCTGCGATGTACCCGAAATCATAGCGGCTGGCATCGTCGACCTGTCTGGCACACCTTTTGACTTATGTGTCCTTCGTGGGAACGAACCCAACGGAGGACCGACATGACAAATCAAGGGACAAAGAAGGCCAAGACGAAGAAACCGGTCGATGCATTTCCGCGCTGTGTTGGCTGCGGCAATCCGCACCTTCAGCATGTGGAAATCGATGTCTATTGCGGCGTCTGCGGTTGGAACAGCCTGGCGGCGTTTGTCGATGCCGGTGGCCTTGATGGCGTCGAAGGTTACCTGTGAACTCAATACACGAACGAAAGGACGACCAGATGGACAAGCGCCTTGAATACGAGATTTCGACCGCCGCCACAGAAATTGCGGCGACGGCGACGCGCGGGTCGGTAAATTTCGGGGTTCCCAAGACGCGGGGCGTCGTCGCAGTTGTGGGCAAGGCTGCTAGGAAAATCAAGTGTGCGTTGGGGTCGCTCAAGGAAGGTTGGGACGCAAGCAACCTCCGCGCCTATCAGATCGAGCGAGAGCTTGAGTTAGCGAAGGAGCGCATTAGGTCCTATCACTCGGTTCGCCCATACGATTTCTCCGATCCCTTCGGCATCTGGTTTGGGCGTCATCGAATCTTTTGAATTGGTAGCGCAACCGACGCCAACCGTAGCGGCGTCACGTCAAAAAATAACTAGGAAAACTCAATGAAAACGTCGAACTTATCGGCCCTCATCTTTCTTGGTCTCGCAGCTTGTGGTGCCGCGAGCACGAGCGCAACTCCTCCGTCAACCACAGCGGAGGAGGGTGAGTCGCGCACCGTGTGTAGCATCCGGAACTTGCCGGATGGCTGGGTTGTAGTCGCTCACGGAACCTATCCTCTTTGCCCCCAGGGCGGTTTCTCAGCCGACTCTTGGAACTCTTACACAATTGAGCAGGCGGGCGACGTAGCCACGGTTTGCAGCGATTCACCGATCCCTGGCGGGTATATCAAACGAAACCCCGTGCGTTCGGTCGAGTGCATCATTCCGATGTTTACATCGATGGACTACACGAACGCCTTCGTCATCGAGAAACTATAAGAGGCGCAACGAAAAAGAGGGGGTCGAAAATGGATTCCGCTGAGGTCAAGGCGATCAAGTGGGCGATCTATGCCCTTATGGGCGAGGTCTCTATCGATGAAATCATGACTAACAGCCGCCTCGTGGATGCGTTCGTCCGGCTCGAAAGGGTGCTCCTGGCCCTCTGATCGTCGAGTCACAGGCTAGCAATTGAACGATTTTGCCAGCGGGGGAAATGAAAGATGAGCGGAGGACTTAGCATCGAGGTTAATCGTCTTCTTGCGACGATGAGTGCCGACGAGAGGCGAGGAAACAGAAGGCTACAGGCCAGCGTCAGGCGGCTGTTCAGCTTGCTCTATGGACCTTGGACTGACGATTGGGCCCTTTTTATCGAGTGGCGGGAGGGATTTCAATGAATGACGCGGAGAATTCACGGCCGAAGAAAGAAATTTCCCTTCCCATAGCACTGGGTATAGCGGGGCTGGTGGGACTCGGCTTCGCGGCCGTGATGCTTAGAGGACAAATGGAGGCGTTGTCGGAATGGCTCGAAGCCAACAATTTGGCCCTTGTCGTGTCGGGGTCGGCATTATTGATCAATGGCCTTGGAGTCATGTCCTTCGTGAAGAGGGAAAAGGGGCAGCGGCGGTTTCTAAAGACGCTCGTTAACGACGACGGCGATGGGCCGCCAGTGCCTTACAAACGGCTGGGAGTGGCAGCAGGGGTCGGACTCTTGGCCTATCTGCTTGAAGGCGTCGCAAAGGATAGGAGCCTCGTTTGGCTGACAGACTTGCCGTTCGCGATAAATACATCGGGACTACGAGGAGTGCTGTCGGCGAATTTTTGCCTGGCATTCTTCACCGTAAGTTTTGCCCTGTTGAGGTCCGGGGGCACACTGCCGCATCTGATCTTGCGATGGAAAAAGCTACTACCGAAGCCGCTTACAGGCAGGAACCGCGTCATCCTTGGCGCTGATGAGTCCGATCCGCGTCGGCCGCAATGGGTGAGCGTTGGCAGAAAAGGGCTCAACGGCAACATTCTCGTCACTGGATCGATCGGATCGGGCAAGACGCAGGGGACTCTACTTCCCTATCTGGATCAAATTCTCGGGACGTTTGCGCCGCGTCCGACCGTATTAGTAATCGACCCAAAACGCTCGATGATCGGCGAGGCCTTGCGCATCGTAAAGCGGTACGGCCTTGAAGACCACTGCCTGCACATTCGTCTCGGTGGCGACGTTCGCTATAACCCTGTCTACCACCCGCAAGCATTGAGCGGCGCGCGCTGCACCCAGATTGCGCAAATGCTTAGAGCGGCAAGCATCAATACGATGGGCAGGTCGAGTGAGGATTCTTTTTGGGACGTGTCG
>JAYWBY010000371.1:0-4746 GCA_043781115.1 Pseudomonadota bacterium | reverse complement strand
GAGACGTCGACGAGCGTCGCAACAAAAGGCGCGGAGGCGCTGGCCGGGTCGAAACCCAAGCGACGGAGGATGAATGGCAGCATGGAGCCGCTCACCGAGCCCCAGAGTACGACGCCAATCAAGCTGATGGCGACGGTCGCGGCGATCAGCATGTAGTGCGGACCATAAATCTTCTCGCGGCTTGGCCAGATCATGATACGAATGAGACCGATGCTGCCGAGGATCAAGCCAAGCGCCAGGCCCATTAGGATTTCGCGGCCGAGAACCCGCCACCAGTCGGTGAGTTTCACCTCACCGAGCGCGATCGCCCGGACGACGAGAGTCGAGGCCTGCGACCCCGAGTTGCCGCCGGAGCTGATGATCAAAGGAATGAAGAGGGCGAGGACGACCGCTTTGGCGATCTCGCTCTCGTAGTACGCCATCGCCGTCGCCGTGAGCATTTCGCCGAGGAACAATACAGTCAACCAACCGGCTCGTTTGCGCAGCATCAAAAGGAAACTGACGTTGAGGTAAGGCGCGTCGAGGGCTTCCGTACCACCGAGGCGCTGGATGTCTTCCGTGGCCTCTTCTTTCACGACGTCGACGATATCGTCGACCGTGACGATCCCGTGCATGCGGCCGTCGTCGTCGACGACCGGGATGGCGATCAAATCGTGCTGGGCGAAGAGCTGGGAAATGGCCTCTTGGTCCATGTCGAGCGGCACCGTGACGACGATGGTCTGCATGACCTCGGTGACTTTTTTGTGCGAAGGCGCGACGAAGAGCTCGCGAAACGACACGACGCCCATCAAACGCTGCTGCGAGTCGAGGACGTAGCAGTAGTAAATCGTCTCGACTTCTCCCCGCGCCTGTTTGTGCAGGTAGGTGATCGCCTCGTCGACGCTCATTTCGGGGCGGACGCGCGCGTAGCGGGGGCTCATCAAGCCGCCGGCCTCGTCCTCGGCAAACGCCAAGAGCGCCGTGACTTCCTTTTTCGTCGAGACGTCGAGGAGGCCGAGCAGCGACCCCCGTTGGTCTTCGGGCATTTGTTGCAAGATGTCCGTGATGTCGTCCGGCTCGAGCTGGCGAAGCCACCAGCGCCTTTCGACGTCGTTCAGCCCGACGAGCAGTAATACCTGGTCGCTCGGCTCGAGGGCGTTAAAAAAGTCCTCGGCCTCTTCGCGAGGCAGCGACTTGAATGCCGCCAATCGTTCTTCGGGCGCGAGCGTCGCCCAATTTTGCTCAATATCCTGCAACGAGGCTGACGCCAAGGGTCGCGGGTCAGAAGAATATAGAGTGGCCATAGGCCCTCCCCAATTCTCGTCAGTGGTTGCGGAGATTTAGGCTTAAAATCAGGCACGACGCGCTTGATGAACGACTTGCCATACCGCTATTCACGAGCTGCGGCAAGTCGAATTCAATAGCGTTTGCGGGACTTTGGTCCATGGATGCCCACCGCTCGCCGGAGCGCCGGGTTATTGAATTGGTCATGTCACGGGACCCCATGGTATAACGCACTCTGCCGAGCAAAACCGAGTTTCCATCTAGCAAAACATGGGGTTAGCTACTTGACTAGCGGTCGACTCAAGGCCCTACGAGAAAACCCGTTCGTCGGCGTTCTTTTTGCTGTCGCGAGCGTCGCGGTTTTTACTGCCGTGCGCTATTCGCTTCTTCAACCGCTGTTGAAGAATTCAGCACCGCTTGCCGCTCTCAGCATCGCCGTTTTGATCAGTGCATGGTTTGGCGGTTTTTTGCCTGGGGCCGTCGCGACGCTGCTTTCGGTCGGTCTCTCCACTTATTTTTTCTTCGACCCTTTCAACGGCATCGCGGCCGGCAACTACGACAGCGTTACGCGCGTCATGCTCTTTTCCTTTCAATCGCTCTTGGCCACGTGGCTCATCGGCAAACTGCAGAAGCTAAGTCACGACGAGATGAACAACAGCGAGAAGATCCGCAAGCAAAGCGACGAACTGGTCGCGAGCGAGGAGCAATTCCGCCTGTTTTTCGAGGCCTGCGCCGTCGGCATGGCCCAAGTCGACGTGGCCACGGGCCGCTTCGTCCGTGTCAATCAGGCTCTTTGCGACGCAACAGGCTACTCGCACGACGAGCTGCTTTCGCTAGGCGTCGCCGAACTGACGCCAGAGCCTGACCGCGCCGCCACGGTCAACCGCCTGAAGCAGTTGGCGAACGGCGAGATCTCCGTCGTTCAAGTCGAAAAACCGTACGTCCGCAAGGACGGCAAGCCGATCTGGGTCAACATCGCCGCGCGCCTCGTACCTCGAGTCAAAGGCGGCGGCATGTTGACTATCGCCGTGATTCAGGACGTCACCTCTCGTCACGATGCGGTAGATGATCTGCGCCGGGCGAAAGACGAGGCCGAGACGGCCAACCGGGCGAAGAGCCAATTCCTGGCCAACATCAGTCACGAGCTGCGCACGCCGCTCGGAGTCGTCCTCGGCTTCGCCGATCTTCTCGGCGGCGCCAGACAGAGTTCCGCCGATCGCCAACTGTCGCTCGACTCGGTGAGACGCAACGGCGAACTTCTGAACCGCATCATCGAGGACATTCTCGACTTCTCGAAGATCGAAGCCAACCGCGTCGAAATCGACAAGGAGCACTTGATTCTGGCGGACTTGATCCACGACGTCGAGCTGATGGCATCGCTGAAGGCCGCGGAAAAAGGCTTGGAGATGAGCGTCGTCACCGTCGGCCCCTTGCCGCGCACGATTTACACCGATGGCGTCCGCCTAAAGCAGATTTTAATTAACATCATCGGCAACGCCGTGAAATTCACGGAACACGGTTCGGTTCGGGTCCAAATCGCCGCGGCACCGTCGGCCGACGGCAAGTCCCTCGACCTCGCCTTCGAAGTGATTGACACCGGCATCGGTTTGCCGGGCGCCGAACAAGTGACGCTCTTCGAACCGTTCACGCAAGCGGACAGTACCCTGACCCGGCGTTACGGCGGCACTGGCCTCGGCTTGGCAATCTCGCGCCGCCTGGCCCGCGCGCTAGGCGGCGACGTCGAAATCGTTAGAAGCGCCGTAGGCGTCGGCAGTAACTTCCGCATCGTCATCAACGCCGGGCCCCTCGGCTACGACCAACCGGTCGCCTCGGCCCTCCACCGTGCGGGAGCGACGCCCGTGCCTCGCCGCATGGGCACCGCGATCTTGGCCGGAGTCAACGTCCTCTTAGTCGAAGACTCGCTCGACAATCAAATGCTCATCCGCAAGCGCCTCGAAAGTGTCGGCGCCACGGTCGCTCTCGCCAACAACGGCCTCGAGTGCCTCGAGCGTCTGGGCGGCCCCGACGCCGATGGCTTCGACGTCGTGCTAATGGACATCCAGATGCCGAAGCTCGACGGCAGAAAGACTGCCGCTCGTCTCCGCGAGGCAGGGTTCTCTAAGCCCATCGTCGCACTGACCGCGCACGCGTTGAAGGCCGAACGCGAAGAAACCATGCGCTGCGGCTTCGACGACTATTTGACCAAGCCCGTCGACTTCAACGCCTTGGTGGCTAGCGTCGAGAAGCTATCCCATGGTATCGGCACAAAGGTTTCGAACTAAGATCATTCCCCTGGAAGCGGAGCGCTGCTGATGGAACCGACCCGGCTTTTCGACCTCATGGCCCGGCAAGCCAAAGAGGCCCCACTCACTGACGCTCTCGCCACCAAGATCGACGGCAAGTGGCAAACCTGGTCGAGCGCCGAGGTCCTCGCTAACGCCGACGCCGTCAGCTTCGGCTTGCGCCATCTCGGCATCGGCAAGGGCGAACGCGTCGCCATCATCTCGATGAACCGGCCGGAATGGGCGTTTGTCGACTTAGGCGCGTTGCAGCTCGGCGCCGTTTCCGTGCCAATTTATCCGACGGCGACGCCGACAGACTACGAGTTCATCTTGACCCACGCGGAAGCCCGCGTCGCCTTCGTCTCGACCAAGGCTATCTACGACAAACTGCAGGGCGTCCGTTCCAAATTGCCGAAACTGCAAGCCGTCTATAGCTTCGACAAAATCGAAGGCGTGCCGCATCTGAGTACCTTGACGGCGCAAGGCAAGGTCGACGCCGATCCGCAGGTGTTGGCTGTAGCCAAGGCCGGCGTCGCGACCGACGACCTCGCGTCGCTGATCTACACTTCCGGCACCACCGGAACGCCCAAGGGCGTCATGCTCACACACGCCAACTTGCTCGCCAACGTCATCGCGGTCGCCAACCGCATTCCGACCAAAGGCATCACCAGGGCGCTGAGTTTCTTGCCGCTTTCGCACGTCTTCGAGCGCATGGTGAACTATTTCTACCAATATGCCGGAGTGTCGATTTATTACGCCGAAAGCATCGACAGCGTCGCCAAGAACTTGAAGGAAGTGAACCCGAACGTCTTCGTCACCGTCCCGCGCCTACTCGAGAAGATTTACGAGACGATCGTCTCGAAAGGTCACGACTTGACTGGAGTGAAGAAGGCGCTGTTCGACTGGTCACTGAAACTCGGCCTCGCCCACGACCCGGACAACGTCCCGGGATTCTTCGCGGGTCTGCAATTGGCGCTCGCTCGGAAACTGGTCTTCGTCAAATGGCAGGCGGCGCTCGGCGGCAAGTTGAAGATGCTGATCGTCGGCGGCTCGGCCCTGCAAACGCGCTTGGCGCGGGTCTTTTGGGCGGCGGGCATCGACGTTTTCGAAGGCTACGGCTTGACCGAAACGTCGCCCGTGATCTCCTTCAACAACCCGGCCGGCCACCGCCTCGGCACCGTCGGCCAGGTGCTATCCAACG
>JAYWBY010000370.1:0-12765 GCA_043781115.1 Pseudomonadota bacterium | reverse complement strand
GAAGCGAAGACTGGGGCTAGCAAACTCAGACTCAAGATTAAGGTTTTCAGACTCATACGCGGGGCTCCAAAAAGAGGTCAGGCGCGCGCAACATACGCGAGATCCCCGCCGGTTGGTAGAGTCGAATCGACTGAACGGGAGACACCGCCAACTGAACGGGAGCAGCGTCAAAACGGCAGCAAGAACTCTTCGACGTAGCGTCCGCAGGAGCGGCAACGGCTGTCCGTCGTCGGGTTGCTGGTCTTGGCGCACAACGGGCAGGTCCAGATGTTGCCCTCGACCAGGAAGTACAGCTCGCTTAGGGCCGGGTGAGCGGCGAGCCAAGTGACGAGGTTGCGGTCAAGGATGTCGGACGTGATTTTCAGGACGCCGCCGAGGGAGATGCGGCGGCTCGGTTGTGTTTCAAACATGCTCTTCACCAGCCGTTTTATGTGGGCTGGCAATGGCTGCAAGGGTTCTTTGTCGTAGGACCCGGCCAAGACCTTGTCGAAGTAGTGGCGGAAGTGATCGGAGTAGAAGGCATGCTCGCCCGTCAGCATTCGGTAGAAGAGGTTCCCTAACGCCCAGATGTCATGCTTGCAGTCGACGACGCTCGGATCGGTCAAGAGTTCGGGCGACCAGGACGAAATCCCGCCGGGGTGGCGAAAGCGGTCTTCTTGCCAATTCTCGCGTTGATCCGTCAGCCAGTTGCGGCCGACCCCAAAGTCCAGGATGCGGACCCCAGGGTCTTCCGAGATCAACGGATGGACGGCCGCTGCGGTTGGTTGCGCGAACATGATGTTGCCGGGATGGAGGTCTCGATGGACCTGCGCGCTGGCGGCCGCCGGGATCATCGCCATGGCGATGCGACGAAGATGGTCGAGAGCTTGCTCTAGCGTCCAAGGTAGTGGCTCCTTCTCGAATAGGTCCTTCAGCGTCACGCCTTCGACATATTCCATGAAGAAGTAGTAGACCGGCAAATCCTTCAGACCACGCACGTTCGAGAGCGCCCGGACGATCGTCGGTGAGTTGCCGAACTTGCCCAGCATAAGGAGCGTCTCCGCTTCGCGCCGGAACGTCTCGAGTTCGATGTCTCGGCGTGGGGCGATGAGGAACTTCACGGCGATGCGTGCCGGGGCGTCCCTCTCGGACTTGCCGGCCGGAATTGACGACACGCGGTTGTAGACGGCAACGGTCGCCATCTGACCTCCGAAGAGGCAGCGCTCGAACTGGTAGCCGTCGAGCTCCAGCAGGTCCAGCTTACGGAGAAACGCTTCCATGCACCGAATTATCCCCGGTGGCAGTCGGTCGTCGGGTTGAGACGACGGTCGCGTTCATACTCGCAAGTTTGGCCGTCGACTTGGCAGATGAGGCGTGGCACCTCGACGAATAAAGTGTCGGCTTTGCGGCAATGGTCTTCCGCGAAACCTTTGTCGATGTCCCGGATCAAGGGCTCAATGAAGTTGGCGCAGGTGCGCTTGTGGCCGTCCCATTTCTGGGTGGCGATCTTGCCTTTCGCGTCGGTGGTCAAAAGGACGAGACAGAATTTTTTCGCTCGGTCGCCATCGTCGATCGGCGCCTTCTTGATGTTGGTACCTTCGACGTCATAACGGACGGTGGTCGTGCCGTCGCTGTTGTGTTTTTGTTCCGTCGGCGGGCCCCATGACTTGATCGTCTCGTCCACGGGCGAACCGTGCCAGGACTCGAGCTGAAGCGTGACGTCCTTCATGCTGACGCAAGCCGTCGTTGCTAGGAATGCGAACACGAAAAGACCTCGGCGCATTGGCGAACCTCGTGGGCGAGTGATCCACCAGTCTAACTTATCGGGTGCAGAGTGGATAGTCGAACAGCGGGCGCCAAGCGGCGGGCTGGCGCGACAAGGGGTCGAGGGTGACGCGCCCGGCCCGGATGGGCACGTAGTCGACGTAGAGTATTTTGGCCGCGCATCGACTTCTAATATAGATACTCAGGTTTGGATGATTCGGAACTACTCTCGGCCGCGAGTCGTGGGCCTTCTTGTCGTAGTCGCTCGGCGCGAAAAAGTCGACGTCCTTCAGCGGCAGGTTTTGCCCGCGCATCACCAGTGCTGGTTTGCCTTGGTCGCAGATTGCGTTCATCGACTTCGTGCAGCTGACTTCTTTGGCGATCCGGTCGCGGATCTCGTCGACGGCGAGGTTGCGTTCGAGTTTGCTCGCCAGCTTTTCGTGATTCAGCGTCAATTCGTAAGTGGCAAATGCGGCACCGACGGTAAGCGCTGTGATGATGATCGCCAAAAGCAGCGTCGAGCCGGACTGGCCCGAGCGTAGTGGTTTATTTAAAGCGGCGAAGCTCACTTCTCGGGATCCTTCATGCAACGTATGTCACCGGCGTTGCGGTCGATGGATGCGATGCGGTATCCAGGCTTGCACTTCTCGGGGCCTTGATACTGGCGCCGGCAAATGCCGTCAGGGTAAAGTTGGTCGGTCTTTTGCGTCGTTTTGTTGTAGATTCCGACTTCGACGATGCCATTACGGCAAGCCACGTCGATCGTTCGCAGTGGGTCGTCCTGATCGGAAAACACCCGAAGAGGATCTTTGCGGCTTCCAGCCGTGACGACATGGCCGCCGCGGTAAGGGATTTCGAGGATCAACGGGCCGGCCTTGGAGAAGAGACGCCGCTCTGAGCCAACGCAAACGTGGAAGATCGTTTCCTCGCAGTCGACGGTATGGAGGAGGGACTTGTGAATTTCGTAGCTCTCGAACCGAGCCGAGAGCGCCTTCACGGAACGAAGTTGGGTCGCCATCGCTTGGGTGATCGTCGCGAGCGAGATACTGACGATGCCAATCGCGACGAGAGCTTCGAGGAGCGCCGAACCTCGCTGTGAGTTCAGGGGGAGGGGTTGCATGTGTACCTCCCGGTGTCGAAGTCATATCCAACGGCGTGCGAGCCTTGCTTGCAGGTGAGGTTGGCAGGCGGAGACCGCTTGGCACAGAGAGGGGCCGCGAACATCGGACGATAGCCAGTCGGAACCCCCGTCAAAGGGTCCGCCGCGAGAGTCGGTCCGCGGACGTAGGCATAGGAAACATAAACGGCGTTGTCGCGGCAAAATGGTTGGATGGCGAGCGTGATGGGATCTTTCGGCGAACCGGCCGCCAAAATGTCCGAGTACGCTGCGCCGGCATATCCGAACGGCTGTTTGGCGACAAAAATTCGAGGAAATGAATGGTCGCAAACCGCTGAGTAAGTTGCGATGCAGTCGATGCGGTTGACGATCGACGACTTGAGCTCGAGAAGGTGCAAGCGGTCTTTTACGTGGCGATTGACCTTGGCTTCGAGCACGCCGATGTCCATCAAGCCGGCGACGACGATGCTCATGATGCCCATTGCGGCCAGGAGCTCAAGGATGCTGTAGCCGGCGGACGACAGCGAATTTTGGGTAAAAGGAGCCATGAATCAGCTTCGGCGCGGCTGGCTCTCGGCTCGATATAGCGCAAATAGCGACGAGGGGACGGGTGGTTAGCCCGATAATTCTTTAACTGCCCGAAGTTACTTGGAGCATTGGCGACCAAGGACTCCAAGTCAGGTCCTGGTCGCGGTAGCGAACCTGCGCGAAGAGAAGGTCTTTGTCGCCAACGGTCACTTGCGCGGCGGAAAGGGACTGACCCTTGAAGAGGTCCTCGTTACGGGAGATCTTCTCCCTCTTCGTCCAATGGAAGAGGAGCACCTCGGAGCCTTCTTCGTCTCCGCAAAGTTGCCACTCAGCTTCGAGCAATGGCCGTCCGCGGCCGTCGTTGAACTCTTGTCTACTAGTCATAGACATCGAGTATTAGGTTTCGAGAAAGGTTCGCTAAATTTACTTAGCGGGGCTCGCCGGCGCTTTGGGATTCAAGGACCCGAGTAGCTCTTTCATCCCGCCAAGAGCACCCAAGGCGCCCGTGGCCTCGTAAGGCAAGAAGACCGTTTTCTCCGCGTCTTTGGCGATTAAACCAAGCGTGTCCAAGTAGCGCTGGGCAATGAGGTACTGAGCCGGGTTATTGATCGTGCCAAGTGCCTTCGAGATCGCCGTGATGGCTTGCGCTTCCGCTTCGATGAATTTGAGGCGCGCTTCGGCTTGGCCTTCCGCGGCGAGAATGGCCGATTGCTTCTCGCCTTCCGCGCTGACGATTTTCGACTGCTTCTGGCCTTCGGCGCGGAGAATCGCGGACGATTTCTCGCCTTCCGCCGTCGTAACCACCGCCCGGCGGCTTCGTTCGGCGGTCATTTGTTTCTCCATTGTCAGTTTGATCTCGGCGGGCGGGTTGATGTTCTTCAGCTCAACGCGGAGGACCTTGACGCCCCAGGGTTGGGTTGATTGGTCTAGCGCGGCGCGGATCGCCGTGTTGATCGTGTCTCGGGAAGTCAACGTGTGGTCCAAGTCCATCGAACCAATGACGTTGCGAAGGGCGCTGAGGGTCAACTGTTCGATGCCCCAGCGGAGGTTCTGCACTTCGTAAACCGCGCGAACGGGATCCATGATGACGAAATAGATGACGCAGTCGACTTCCATCGTGACGTTGTCACGGGAAATGACGGGCTGCGGTTCGATCGGGGTGATTTGTTCGCGGAGGTCGATCGAGGCGCGGACGGAGTCAAAAAACGGCACGATGATGTTCAGGCCGGCCTGGGCGGTGCGGTTGTACTTACCCAGACGCTCCAAAATCATTACCGTCTTTTGAGGCACGACTTTGACCGTCTTGAAGATGATGACCAGCGCCAGAACCGCAAAAATGCCCAAAACAAAAATCATGGCAACCACCTATTATGTGCGACTGACTCTCAAAACGATGCCGTCGGCACCATCGACCTTCACTTGCGTACCGACGGGAATCTTTTCCGAAGCCGTGGCGGACCAGTCCTGGCCCTCCACGAGAACGCGGCCGTTCACTTCTCCGTGCGGTTCGATCGCGTGGGTCACCTTGCCGACCTTGCCCTGCAACACTTCCGTTCGCGACGGGACGCCATGGTCGCCAAGGCCAAACTTTTCCATGAAGAGGCGGCGAAGGAGCCAGAGCGACGCTAGCGATACGACGATGCAGACGCCGATTTGGATCGAGACGTTGAAATCGAAGTAGGCGGCCAAGGCCGCAGCGCCGGCTCCGGCGGCGAAAAACATGAGCCCGAACGTCGGCGAAATGATTTCCGCGATGGCGAACACCGCGCCGATGATGACCCAAATGATTGGCGCGCTTACCGAGAATTGGTCCAGAGTCGTATTCATCCCTAGAGGATTTGTCCGGGGCCATTTCTTGTCAAGACAATAGGGTCCGCGCTTAAATTATCTGTCTCAAATCGCGGATATTTGCCCGAGGCGGAGGCGGATCCCACTGTGGAAAAATGCGCCACCAGAAGCTTTGGGCGGATTTCGTTCGGAAATAAAGTTCGTGGTCCCACTCCACTTCGGCCATCACCAAAAGCTCGTCGACTAAGTGTCCGAAGCCCGAATCGAGCGCGTGTTCAGCGGCGTTCTCGTACTCGACGATGTTTTGGCGCTCGAGCTTGCCGGCGCCATACATTGGCAAGAACCAACCGCCGATTCGGCAGAGGACGCTGATCGTACGCCCGATGATCGTCAAGAGACGCTCGCGCCAAGGCAATGGACCGGCGCCGAGTTCGACCAACATCTCGCCAACGCGCTGCCGATGGTCGATTTCTTGCTGGCGAATCGCCTCTATTTCGCGCTTTTCTTGGGGGTCTTTGACGCTGTCGCGGTGGCCGGCATAGGCATGCGTCGCCGCTAGCTCGCCGCTATAAGCGCGCTGAAGCACGGCGATCAAAAGGAGTTTCGCGGCTGCCGGAGTCGTGGCCATTGGTGGAGCTTACCGCAAGGTCGATTGAACTACCAAGTGACTACTACGTTAATTGGTTAGTTTCGGGGGTCTTGCAATTACCAGAGCGGTCCACCGACAATGGACGGATGCCTGACGCCAAGCCCAAAAAGCCTGCGCCGATGCCCTTTTCGAGCTATCAAAAGTTCGTGGTGGGCGTGCTGGCGTTCCTGCAATTCACGATCATTCTCGACTTCATGATCTTGTCGCCGCTTGGCGCGACGCTGATTCCGATGTTGAAAATCACCCCGGCGCAATTCGGCATGGTGGTCTCGGCCTATGCCTTCAGCGCCGGTGCGTCTGGTTTTCTCGCCGGGGGATTCGCCGACAAGTTCGACCGCAAGCGCTTGCTCCTTTTCTTTTATACGGGCTTTTGCCTCGGCACGCTCCTCTGTGGCCTGGCGCCGGATTACGACTCGCTGTTGATCGCGCGGATCGTCACGGGAATCTTCGGCGGAGTCGTAGGGTCGGTGACCTTCGCTATCACCACCGACCTCTTCCCGTTTGAAATGCGCGGCCGAGTCATGGGAATCTTGCAAACGGCGTTCGCCGCCAGCCAAGTCCTCGGCATCCCCCTTGGACTCTACCTTTCTAATAGCTTCGACTGGCACGCTCCGTTCTTGCTCATCGTCTCGATCAGCGCCTTGGTCGGCGTGCTGATCTTCTTCAAACTCCAGCCGATCGACGCACATCTCAAGATTCGCCAAGAGCGCAGTCCACTGAGGCACTTGGCCCACACGATCACGACGCCGCGCTACGTTCAGGGCTTCGCCGCGACCGCGCTCCTAAGCACCGGCGGTTTCATGCTCATGCCGTTTAGCAGCACGTTCAACGTCAACAACCTCGGCGTGTCGCTCGACCAGCTGCCGATGATCTACATGGTCACCGGCCTCTTCTCCATCTTCATGGGGCCGATCGTCGGTAGGTTGAGCGACCGAATCGGCAAGCTGTCGGTGTTTCTCGTCGGAACGTCGATTGTCTGTGCGACGGTCTCGATCTACACCCGACTCGACGTCGTGCCGGTGTGGGTGGTCATGGCCATCAGCATGGTCATGTTTACCGGGGTGTCGGCGCGGATGATCTCGTCGTCGGCGCTGATGTCGGCGCTGCCAGAACCGGCGGATCGCGGCTCCTACATGTCAGTGAGTTCGTCGATCCAGCAGGTGTCGGGCGGTTTGGCCGCCGCGCTGGCCGGCGTCATCGTCGTGCAGGCGGAGTCGGGGCGTCTCGAGCGTTTCGATTTCCTCGGCGACGTCGTCGTCTTGGCGAGTGTCATCAGCGCGGTTATGATTGCCTTTATTGCTCGTTACATTAAAGGCCGAATGGCCGCGCAGGCTGCGGCGGCTTAACTTACGATTTATTCAAGCCTCGCAGACATCCGTCCGGACGCCACGGCGAAGCTCGTCTACATGTCCACCCAGGGGTGGACGACTTTCGGCGGCGTCGACACGTTTCAGGTCATCGGCAACCAAAACGCAGTTGGGGGCCAAGCACATCATGTGCTTGACCCCCTTCCCCACACTTAACTTAATTGCCGAAAAAGTTGTCGGCAACTTGACCGGTGCCGCGGCCGTAGATACCAATCCGGCCGGCGCTGGGCAAACGCGAGTCGGTGGCTTCGACGACTGAGGAGCCGTTGATCAAGAACTTGAGCGAGGCGCCGGAAACGCGGAGTTCGAGCTTGCTGTTGTCCGCGACCTTCTTGAGTTTCAGAGATTTCAGAACGGTTTCCTGACCGTTTTGAAGGACGACCAGTTCGGCGTAGTCTTTCGTCTTGGATTGGCGGACTCGGCCGATGTACATCGTCGAGACGCTTTGGGCGCGGGCGGCGACGCCGACGGAGCATTCACATTTCTTCGGTTGCGAGACCAACTGGATGCCGACCGTGACGTTTTGATAGGTATCAAGAGTGTTGAGTAGCGCAATGCTCGAGGCGCTGTCGGTCTTCAGCACGCCCGAGGCGACCGCGAACGTCCCGCTGCCGACTGTCCAAGCCACGCCGAGCGTCGAGCGGTCGCTGCCGCTGAAATCATCGACGAAGGGCAAGGTGAGTTCGCTCGGGTCTTGCGTCTTGCCAGAAGCGACGATGCCGTTGGTGACGAGGTCGTTGATGTTCGCGGCGCAGATTCTAATCGTGTATTCGGTGTCGGGATTCAGACCAGTGAAGACGATCTTGCCGGTGGTGACGGCCTGGCTCGCCGGGCAACTTTCCGCAGGAGCCGAGGTGCCAGCGACGATTTGGGCGCGGTAGTAGAATGTCGTGCCGCCGCCGCTCTGCCACTCGGCTTTTAGACGGGTCAATCCGTCGGCCGTTATAACGAGGCCGGTTGGGTTCGGCGCCGGGTGGGCGCGGGTCGCGACCCGCACTTCGAGGCTCGAAGTGCGCAGACCGAAATTGTTTTCGCTGCAAACGCGCAGGTAGTAGTAGCGCCCTTCGTCCAAGGAGGAAAAGTGAGTCGAAAGCGTGTTGCCGACCGAGGCGCCGCTTTGACAGGTGAAATCAGAAGTCGGTGCGGGCGTTGCCATGACGAAGAAGCCGCGCGTGTCGCCGCCGCCGCTCGACCACGTCAAGTCGAGGTCATGGTAGTCGACATTGGAAGCGCGAAGGTTGAGCGGAGCCGGGGGGTGCAGCAGGGCTTCGGTCACGTCAACGTCACATTGGGTGGCGCTGCTCGGCGGCGTCGGGCCTAAGAACTCGATGCGGTTGCCCGGAAAGACCGTGCGCGAAATCGACTGCGTCGTGCTGCCTTGTGAAATATTGAAATCGTTAAAGTAAAAAATCGAGATGTTGCCGCTAAGCGTCAGGGAATTGCTGCTGCGATTTGAGATGGCGATCTTGGTTTGTCCGCCGAGAATCTGGCAGGACGCCGAGAATGTGCCGATGTCGTGCGTGCGCGGAACGCTCGAGGGCGCGGCGAGGGCGCTGGCTTGGGTCGGGGCCATGGCCGGGACAGTAGCTGAGGCTGCTTCCGATTGCCGATGGTCATCGTGCTCGGTGGAGCAAAAGCTCAGCAGCGGTAGGAGGAGAAGGGGAAGAATGCGGCGAATCATTGGAGACTCCTGAGTTTGGGTAACGACGTTATCGATTGCACGTGCCGTTCCGTTGGACGAACGCAACGAAGGACGGCTAGTTACAGCCCAAGGCGCGGGCCCTTGCTGGCTGAAACGTGCAGCGCCAATTCTGGCGTGGAGCCGATTACGTCAAGTGTTTCGAGGGCGTGCGGCAAGAACCGGCGAAACGGACAGTAAGCCGAGGCGAGATGTCGGCCCGAGTCGAAAACATGACGGCTAAACGGCTGATGTCATGAATGAATTCACATTGCAGGTGAAGGCCAACCGCGTCCGTCCCCATCCGCGGCGAGATTCACCAAGTCGCTGATCTCCGCCCACCAATTGCCTTCGGCGCGAAGCACTTCGAGAATGTGAAAAAGGCCCCAATTCATACGGGTGACGGTGACGTAGTCGCGCGGGACCTTGTAGTGCAGGAGGTTCGGGTTTCGCGTCACCCCCGTTTGGAAAGCTTCGCGCACGAAGCGCGGCTGGAAGGCGAACGGACGAGTGATATATGGCGCGGCTTCCGTCTGGCGGAAGACGTCGTAGGCAATTTGGAAGTCGTAGCTATGGTCTCCCGCGAAGCCCATGCGCGAGTTGCAATCTCGGAAGGTCGAGAATTCCCCCAAGACGGCCGCACGCAGCAAAATGGTCCACTCTTTGACGAAAGCCGGCGTCCACTCCTTCACGCGTCCGAAGTCGAGACAACCGATCTTGTCTCCGAATAAGATATAGTTGCCAGGATGGGGATCGATGTTAAATATCCCGCCGTGGACGATCGCGTGCCAAGCGGTGCGCAAGATGACTTTGGCGGCCCGGTTTCTGGCCTCCTGCGAGGCTGTCTGCGCAAAGTCCATCAGCCGGACGCCGGACAGACGATCCATCGTGATTACGCGGTCGCCGGACTGGGCCGCGTGCACCTTCGGCACGACGATTTCGGGGAATTCGCGCCAAAGCTTGGAAAACGTCGCCATGGAGGCCATTTCGCGCCGATAGTCGGTTTCCGAGAGCAGCATCGTCGCCCATTCGTCGACCATCTCGTCGACGTTGGCGCGAGGAAACACGCGGCGTAAGAGCGGCGCCGCTCTCCTCAAATGGCCCATGTCGACGCGCGTCGCGGCGTCCACGAATTCAAATTGGACCTTCACCGCGACGTCCTCCCCCGTAGGAAGAAGCGCCGCGTGAACCTGGCCGACGCTGCCAGCGGCGAAAGGTTGCGGATTGAAACGCCGGAAAGCCTCATCCGCCGGTTTACCCAGGGTTTGCTCGACGATCATGGCCGTGCGGTCTGGCGCCATCGTCGGACTGTGTTCGTAAAGGCGATGAAGTTCCGTCGCGACCTCCGTGGGGAGGGAGTCGGTAATCGGGCCGCTGATCTGCTGCCCGAGCTTCATGAACGGCCCTTTCAACTCTCCCAAGTGCTTGGTCAGGAGTTGGACGAGGCGAATTTGCTCCTGGCGACGAAGTTCGACCGCTTTGCCTTTCGAGGCGACTCCGCGCAATACGCGGTGCTTTATCAAGGAGGCCGCTATTTTTCCCGCTACCAACGACAAAGTCGCCGTGCGCGACGGCCAAGAACCGGAGACCGAGAGATGGGACTTGAGTGCCCCGGCGTTGCTACTTTCCTTCAGCAACGAGCGCCAAGGCACGGCACTGGCTCCGTCGCATCCTTCAATGGACTGGATCATCGCCACCACGTCAGGTCGAGCGGCTTTTTGGGCCAGGCGCGTCGCCAGTTCGAATAGCGCGAGGGTCAGCCCGATGGTAGGGGCGCGACTTGTCACCGACAAAAGCTCCGGCAAGGCGTCGAGGCAGGCTCTGGCTTCTTCGCCGACGCCAAGGAGTTCAACGGCATCAACCACCAGTCGAACGTCGGCACGCGGGACGTCGTACACCAGCAAGAGGAGGCGACGTCCCCTAGGATCTTTCCGGCGTTCGGGTGGCGGCGCTTCAATTTTCGGCTTCGTGCCGCCCGCGAAGCGCGAAACCAAATTCGCAAGGAGATAGAGTTCGAGCCCGAAAGTGCTAGGTAACACGTCGCGAAGGTCGTTCCATGCTGTGAGTAAAAGCCAGGGCCTCCCAAGGGAAAAAGCTTCGGCAATAGCGCGTTCCATCGCAAGAAGCGCGTCGATTTCAGGGTTTTGTCGCGCCGCTACGCGGGCATCGCGACCGATGGCCAACCCACGGCTGAATGCGGCGTCGAGGCGGGCGAGCTGCAGCGCAGGGAGAGCCGACCAACACGAAGTCAGATCGCTGGCGTCGGCCGTCAGGCGAACATTCTTGGCTTCGGCAAGATTTCCCACGCGCAGGTAGTCGCCGACGACTTCGGCAGCGGCGAGTTTCGCCTCGCTCGACTGTGACCGCCTGAGCTCCACAGGAAGTGACGAGAAACGTAGCGCGGCAGCGGCAAAATTGCCTTTGGCGCGATCCAAAGCATTGAGGAGGCGAACGAGCTGCAAGTTCACTTGCGCGCCGTCGCCCGGCTGGAGGCGCAGGAGTCTCGCCATCCGTTCCAACGCGGGGCCGTGTTGCGCGACTTCGCTTGATCCTGAGACGAGTGATTCAAGCACCTCGTCGAGGCCGACGCGGAGGTTCAGTTCGTTGAGTTTCGCGGACGGTGAGTCAGTCATGGCGCCTCGGATGTAGACCTCGGAACCTACTGGACCTTATCGACAATTTGAGACGGACCTTGAGCGGCTCCTTTGGGCCTTCAGTCGCCGGGCAAAGCCACCGTCGAGCTGGCCGGCGCGCTGGCCGGGTCGAGCTTCAGGGCGATGCTCGTGGTCAGTGGCAAATCAAGGTTTAAGGTTCCAGACGTCGTGGCGGTTAAGAAGGTCGCGGCCCCTTCCAGTCGAAAGCCGACGTTGCCGGCGCAGTATTCAACCGGGGTGACGGCGAGAGACGCCTTCACGGTCATATCGCTTCCAGAGCTTGTCGTCTGCACGCGGAAGTCGGGGCGGTCTAGCAAGATGGCGCCGGTCCGCCGCACTTCAGTGAAACCGGAGCCGCCGGAGGGCCAAACGCCTGGCATGCCGGGCAAGATCGTCGCGACCTTGAGTTGCCAGAGGGCGTCGACGTGCAAAACCGCGACGAGATCTTCCGCCGGTACCGCCGAGCGCGCCTCGTTGAGGGAAGAGCTAAAAGCAGAATAGGATCCGACGACCGCGGCCCAAGTTTGAGCGTTCGCATCGTTCCGGAAAGAGTCGAAAGCGGCGCCGAGTGCGAATCCCTGTTCTCGGCTTACGCCGAAACGCTCGCGGGCCGTTGCGACGTTTTGCCGGAGGCCGTCGCAGTCGAGTGGCGCATGAGTCCGGTCGCCGAACGAAACGTGCGGGCCGGAGGTCACCGTAGCGCAGGGGCCGTCGCAGGTTTCCGGGCGAGCGGTCGGAAACTCGAGCCAACGATCGCTTAGGATGTCGTTGAGCGATTCTTGGACTCGGCCGATGTCGTCGGCGCTGCTCAAGGGCGCCAGATCTCGCCACGGACCAACGGCTGGCGGTCGGTAGTCGATGATGATGCTAGAGTTGGCCACGAAGGCGGCGACTAGGAGGAAGCTCATGGCGGTGTTCCTTTGAAGATCGCTTTTAGCGTCGTACGGGCGTTGGTGCGCCAAGCCGAGAGCGCGGCGTCATAAATTCCAAACTCCAGCGTTGCATATCCGGCCAAGGCAACGTCATGACCTTCGCTGCAAATCTGTACTGGCGTCGCGTCCATCGAGAACTGCAGCGTGCGCCCTTGCGAGGACGGCAAAGAGTCGACGCCGACCACTTCCGTAAGCGTGCCTTGGCTCTTTTTCCAGAGGTAGCCCCGGACCTTGGCTTCGTTCAAGTCCAGGCTGACGGTCTGGCCGACCCACGACCGAGGCCAGCCCGTCAGAATTCGCGAGGGAATC
>JAYWBY010000369.1:0-4763 GCA_043781115.1 Pseudomonadota bacterium | reverse complement strand
GCGGCGGGCGATGGGCGCTCTTCCCGGGACCGACGCTACCGATCAATCACGAGGAGCGCGTCAAGCAGTGGGCCATGCTGCTCCTGAAGCGCTACGGCGTCGTCTTCCGCGACTTGCTGACCCGCGAAGCGGCCGCGCCTCGCTGGGGTGAGCTGGCGCGTTGCTACCGCCAACTCGAAGCGCGCGGCGAGATCCGCGGCGGCCGCTTCATTGCCGGTCCGTTCGGCGAACAATTCGCGCTACCCGAAGCCGTCGACCAAATTCGGCGGACGCGCGACGAAGGCCAACGCGGCGAGTGGGTCGTTCTCTCCGCCGCGGATCCTCTGAATCTCGTCGGAATCCTGACCGAGGGACCCAAAATCCCGAGCTCGCGCCAAACTCTGATCGTGCTCCTCGACGGCCAGCATTTGGCGACGAAGGACGGACTCGACGTGACGTTTCACTTACCCGTGGATCCCGAGACCGAGAGCGCCGTGCGCCACGCCCTGCAGCTCAGCGGTATCTTCCGCAGCCGCATGCCCGAGACGCCCGGCCCCCAAGCAAGCCTTCGGGTCTGACCGCCAAACTGGCCGGTTCTTTTGCGTTTGGCAACCATCGCGCCGCCGCTTACAATCGAGACAAGTTCAACTTTCTCGTACATCAACATCGTTTCATTCCCGGGGGGCCTCATGCTGCTCAAGCACCTCAGTGTCGTGGCGCTTTGTGTCGTGTCCATGGGCGAAGTCGCCTTTGGCCGGAGTCAGGCGGAGTACGCGGCGAAATTCGCGCCGAACGTCGCCACGGCCAGGGGCAGCCAAGACGTTTTGGTCTATCTGAAGGACCAAGCGGCGCTCGAAGGCGTCACGGCGCTCAAAGCCAAGAACGACAAGGGCCGCTTCGTCTATTCGGCGCTGACAGCGAAGGCCCAGCAGGCGCAACGCGGCGTCCTCTCACTCCTGACGGCCGAGTCGCTCAGCTACCAAAGTTTCTACATCGCCAACGCCATCGCGATTCACCACGCCAGCCGCGCGCTTCTCGAAACGCTCGCCGCTCGTCCCGACGTCGCCCGCATCGTCGCCGATCGGCCGGTGCGCGTCATCCAGCCGCTGACCGCCGACCAAAAACAGCCTGACGCCATTCTCGGCGTCGGCGACAACATTCACCGCACCGGCGCCGATCGCGTTTGGTCGGAGCTCCACGCCACCGGCTCCGGCATAGTCATCGCCGGCAACGACACCGGCATCGATTGGACGCACCCGGCCTTGAAGACTCACTACCGCGGTTTCGGTCTCAGCCCGTCGCACGACTACAACTGGCACGATTCAGTGCACCAACCCTTGACTGAAGCAGCAAACCCTTGCGGCTACGACACCGTCGCGCCGTGCGACGACCATGGCCACGGCACGCACACCATCGGCACCACGCTAGGCGACGACGGCGCCGGCAACCAGATCGGCATGGCGCCCGGCGCCCAATGGATCGGCTGCCGCAACATGGACGCGGGCGTCGGCAAGCCGAGCACATACCTCGAGTGCTTCGAATTCTTCCTGGCCCCCTATCCGCACGGAGGCAACGCTCAGACGGATGGCGACCCGACGAAGGCGCCGCACGTGATCAACAACTCCTGGGGTTGCCCCACCGACGAAGGCTGCGACGGCACCGAGTTTTTGACCGTCTTGAACGCTCTGAAAGCCGCGGGCATCATGGTCGTTGCGGCCGCGGGCAACGACGGCTCGGTGTGCAGCTCGATCAAGGATTCGCCGGCGCATCATACGGACGAAGTCTTTGTCGTCGGCGCCTTCGACCATCGGTCGGACACCATCGCGAGCTTTTCGAGCCGCGGCCCCTCCGCCTTCGACCAAAAGCTCAGCCCGGACCTCTCGGCGCCCGGCGTCACCGTCCGCTCGTCGATCCCGGGCGGCACGTTCGCTAGCGCAGGCTGGAGCGGCACGTCGATGGCCAGTCCACACGTCACGGGCGCCGTCGCATTGCTCTGGTCGGCAAGGCCGGAGCTGATCGGGCAGATCGACGCGACGATCGCGGTCTTCCGCGGCACGGCGACGCCGAAAACGTCGACTCAAACCTGTGGCGGCGTGGCCGGGAGCAACGTGCCGAACAATACGTTTGGCAACGGTCTACTCGACGTTTATGCCGCGGCGACGCGGCAGCCGTAGGTCTATTCAAATTTTGCGCGGCGTCACTGGCGGCGAACTTGCCGAGGTGACGCCGCTTTCGTTTGCGAAGCTGTTGGCGCCTAAGCCAACTTGAGTTAACTTTACCTTTCTATCGAATGTTGAGAATGGCAGCCACTCAGATCGGTCCGAACCATGCCGTTGAAGGCAAAACCGAAGCGAAGAAACATGGTGAGTCGTGCGCTAGCTCGGTCTTGGGCCTCGTGGCATGGGGCGATGCCTCGATCGACACCGCTCGCAAAGCGGGAGACATCAAGACGATCGCCGCCGTGGACTACTCGGATTTCGACATCCTAGGCTTGGTTTACACCAAAACCTGCGCCCTGGTGACCGGCACTTGAATGGCTTCTAAAGAGCAATCTTACTCGTCAAAGGCTTTGCCTAGATCAGCTTGCAGCGATGCATTGCTGCTCGTGAACACCCGGTAAGTCTCCGGAAAGTCGGAGGCGAAGATTTTGCGCGTCGCTTTCGAGCAATAGTAAGAGTCGATGGCTTCGCTCGTGCTGAAGTTGTCGAAATGCTCGGCGTCACTGGCGGCGAACTGGTTGAACTTCGCCACGGTGGCGCCGCCTCTTTTGGCGAGGTCGGCCAGAAGGGCATCGCCGATGTTCTTGCGCTGGCGCGAAAGCCGGGTCAAGGCGTCGGCGATCTTCTTCTTCTGATCCGCGGACACTTTAGCGTTTTCGATGTTGCCCGCGACAAACTGCGTGTAGACGTAGCCGAAGAGGCGAACCATGGAGTGGTGGATCGCGGTCTTGTCGGCCTTGACGATCACTTCGAGCTGGTCGCCGTTCTTGATCCAGCAGCCGTCGAGCGACTGTTGGCCTTCGCCAGCGAAGCGTTTCTCGGCGGCATTTAGGGTCGTGCCTTTGCACACGGCGTCAGCGTCGGCGACGACGCGGATCTTGCCGCTGACGAGGTAGAACATGGTGACCAGCGGCTTCGGCACGGCCGTCAGCGCCCCGACGGCTTGCATTTGCAAAGCGGGCGTCGGCGCCTCAATGCGGTCCAGCACTTTCTTGTCGTTCACCGACAGTGGTTGCTTGCGCGCTTCCATGTCGAGGCCGCAGTCGTTGACGGTGACGGCCTGACTTGGCGCGCGCGTGAAGTTGTCGAGGCTTTTCGTTTCCGAACCGGTGCTCGCGGCGGGCTTGCAGCTCGACGCGGCGGCGAGAAAAGACATGATGGCCAAAGACTTTGACATGTTGGACCTCATTCTTCACCCCCGAAGCCTTCACCGCCACCTTCGCCATCACCACCACCACGTTCACCACCACCACCACCTTCTCCGCCGCCTCTGGCCCCGGACTGAAAGGCTTTCGTGATGAGTGGCATCACGGATTGCGCGATGGCGCCGCCGGCTTGGCCGCCAGCACCGGGAATGGCCGCGAAAAGCGCCGCGGGATTCGACAAGGCAGCTTGCGGGTTGGTCATCAACGTCGTGGCGAGACCGATCAGGCTCGCAGCATTTAAGCCCCCGCCGCCGGCACCGTTGACGACCGTCGTCGTCGTCGTCGGTACGGTCGAGGTCGTGTTGGTCGTTTGATCAGGCAAAAGGGCGCTGTTGTCCGGCGTCAAGTCGGCGAACGGATCCGTGCCGTCGTTCAGCGTGTCGGCGCCAGTGCCAGTACCCGTGCCTAGAGCGGTGTTCGTGCCTGAGCCGGTGCCCGTGCTCGAAACGCTACCCGGTGGCGGCTCGGCCACGGGCTTCGGCGCTTTTGAACCCGCGCATGCGCCCGAGAGCAGTGCGAGCAAGACGATGATTGATTTTGAAGTGAAGCGCATCAAAACTCCGGGCCTTAGCTTGGTGCCTGCTCGATCTCGAGAAATGATTGGCTACCTTCCTTGTCGGAAGTTTGGCGAATCCCTTGAGGACCAGCTTGTAGTCTCAATAATTTCAAATTGTTACAGGTCGCCTTTGAATCAGGCCGCTTCCGACTTGCTTCTGCCGGCAGCGCCGAACGACTGGGCGTCTAGGGCGGAAAGTTTGCGGACGGCTTCGACGCAGGCGACGGTGCGGCCGAGGTGGGAGGGCTTCATGACCACGAACTCTTGGCCGTTAGGTCCTTCGATCGCCAGTAGCTTCAACTTCACGCCTTTGTCCAAGGCGTCCCTTTCGAACTTGATGCCGGTGGCCTTTTCGAGCGACTTTTCCAGCTCCGAAACGGCGAGCTTGCCGGTCTTCTCCATGTCCATTTCCAAGCGCGCGGCGAATTTGACGATCGCCGACATGACGCGCGTTTCCTTGTGGCTGAAGCGCGCGCGCACCAGCTTCTTCGTCGACCCGTGGCGGGATTCCCGGACGAACTGGGCGAAGTAGCCGAGCTTTTGGGCATTCTCGAGCTTGGTGATCGTGCGCTTTTTCTCCATCTCGATCTCGAGCTTGACTAGGCCGGCTTCCAGCAGCACCGCGAAAACGCGGTCGATCTCTTCCTTCTTGATGTTGAGCGCGCCTTCGAGTTTGGCCAGGACGTCTTCGACGACGACGATCTTGGTGTTCTCGTTCTTCACCGCCATGAATTCGCCGAGCACGCCGAACGATGCCGCCCGTTGCGCGCCGGTGTAAACGTTCGAAATCTGCGTCGCTTCGAG
>JAYWBY010000368.1:0-1604 GCA_043781115.1 Pseudomonadota bacterium | reverse complement strand
GCGAACCGTTCGACGGCGTGATGATCCACGATCATGGAGTGCAGGGTCCTCTTCTGTGGTAATATCACGAGGAGAAACCTACCCCTAATTCTTGTTAGAGGCAAACGGAACCCGGGGATTTAAGAGCAAGTGAAGACCAACACCAAAATAATGATCCCGGGCGCGTCGAAGCTTATCGTTGCCGCGTTTTTGTCTGCGGCTTGGGTTCGCCCGGCCGCCCCGAGCACCGGCCATCCCCCAGCCACGGATGGAGAAAAGCTCGACTACATGATCATCCAGGTCAACGACCAACCCCGCCTGGTGCGCGACGGCGCCGAATTGGCGGTCGTCCGAGGCGACCGACTTTTCATTAAAGAAGCGCAGCTGAACGACAAGACCGCTGCCATCCGCGAGGTCAACGTCGTCGGCTATAAGAGCCCAAGCCCCAAGGGCGAAGACCGCGGCTACGCCTTCACGACGAAAGACATAAAGACGAAGTACTCGGAAGACCAAAAGGGCACGGTCTTCGCGATTCTCGCCTCAGGCAAGACGGTGCTGCACGGCACAGTGTACTTGCGAATCGTCGAACCCGTTTTGCGATATGCGGAGCTTTCCATCAACGGCGCCCGGAGAGTGCTGCGCGACGGCGAGGCTTTGGACGTTAAGGCCGCCGACATGGTGAAAGTCGAGCAGGTCGTCACGAATTTGGACCAGAACGACGGAGTGAAGTTTCAAATCACCGCCGTCGACCTGAAGACGAAGAGTTATGAAATCCGCTTTCAGCGCGGCGGCGAGGCGTTCGCTCGAATCCCCTTGAGGATCGAGCCTTGATCGGAACGCATCTGCCTCAGACGGCGGCCGAACGCAAGCGCATCCTAGAAGTCCTGGCCATCATCTTGACGACGATGCTGCTCATCGGCCTGTCGAGGCTCGAGACGCGGCTCTTCGACTTGAGTGAAACCTTGGCGAAGAGCAAGGATTTCTTCACCACCGTCGTCTACTTCGGCCTGATCAACTTCAACGTCATCTTGATCTTGCTCTTGAGCTTCTTGCTCTTTCGCAACGTCGCCAAACTCGTCGTCGAGCGCCGCCGCGGGGTCTTCGGCTCGAGCCTTAGGGCCAAGCTCGTCGCCTCCTTGATGTTCTTCGCCTTGGCTCCGACCATCCTCTTTTTCTATGTGTCGGCGCGCTTTATCATCACCAGCTTCGACGAGTGGTTCTCGGAGAAGGTGCGGGTGACGATGCACCAAACGCGGGAAGCCGGCGCCAAAGTTTACCGGCAGGATCAGCGGCGCCTCGAGAGCTTGGCGCGCATTGCCTTGCAAAGGGTAAAGGTGACGTTGCCGCAAGAAGACTTCCTCGTGCAAAAGCCGACGATCTCGGCCGGGCAGCTCGACGGTTTCGACGCGCAATACGGCTTGGACAACATCAAGTTGTTCGACCGCGACGGCAAGTTGATTTGGGCCAGCCGCAGCGCCCTCGACGCCAAGGCGCAGGACGTCGACCCGTTCGTCATCGAGGCGCTTGAGCGCTTCGGGAAAGAGCAGGGACTCGTCGCGATGAGTACCGTCGCCGGCGAGGACCAACAGGACGTGGTGAAGGGGATCGCCCCGATTACCAGTCCG
>JAYWBY010000367.1:0-12817 GCA_043781115.1 Pseudomonadota bacterium | reverse complement strand
AAGACGAAACTCGAAGGGCGAATCGGCGACGTCGTCGTGCCGGTAGCGTTTGCCACCAGCGCGGCCGAGTTGAGCCAGATCGTCATTTCGCCGGATGGCGCGACCATTCCGCGGGGGTTGTCGGAGGCTCACAAAGCTACAGGGCGGTATTCCGACGGCCGGGAAATCGATTTGACGAGTGCCGTCGAGTGGTCTGTCACCGACGCCATCGTGGCTTCCGTGGAAACGACCGGCTTGCTTTGGGGAACGGTCAAAGGCCTGCAGCTGGGTTCGACCGACCTGGTCGCCAAATTTCAAGGCATTGAGGGAAAGTCGCGCATCACGGTGACGGCCGCGAAAGTCGAAGCGATCGACCTCTCGCCCGCCTCGCTGAGTTTCGCGCTCGGCGAATCAGGGGCGTTCGTCGCCACGGCGAAATTATCCGACGGCACGAGTCGGGACGTGACGCTGACGTCGACTTGGAGTTCGAGCAACCCCGCCGTGCTGGATGTTGACGCAGTCAATAAGGGCGTGGTCCACGGGGTGTTGGCAGGGAGCACTTTCGCGCGGGCGCAGCTAGGGACGCTTTCCAAGATCGTGCCCGTAACGGTGCGGCCGGCAGAAGTCGTGAGCCTAACCATCACTTCGACTTTGGGTACGAATGTACCTTTGGGTCTGATCCGGACTCTTAAATGTGTTGCCATCTTGACCGATGCGACCACCTATGACTGCACGAACGATGCTTCCTGGTCGTTCGACGGCACGGCCGATTCGTTGAGCCCCGGGCTGTCGATGGCTGCCTACGTCAACGACGACTTCGGTCCTCATGGTAAGGTTTATACCATTGCAGAAGGCATGACGAAGATCATCGTCACCTACGGCGGGCAAAAGGCGGAAACGCTGATAACGGTCACCCCGAAGCGCATGGTGTCCGTCAGCGTCACCGGGCCCGCCGACCCGCTCCTGACTTTCGGTGACGTCGCTCAATTGACGGCCACGGCGATCTATACCAACGCCTCGACGCGCAACGTTACGGCTCTAGCGGGAGACCCCGATCTATCGGGCACTTGGTCGCTGCAGGACGGAACTTCGGTCGCCGTCAACAACACGACTGTCCCGGGAAAAGTGACGACCGTCACGGAAGGCGGTTCCGTGGTCTTGTTCACATTGAACTCCGTCGCCTTTGGCAATTTTAGCGGGGTGTTCAACGTCTCGGTGCAGGGCCTCTGCTCGCCGCCTGGCCTGCGCTATGGCTTCTTTTGCTGGTACCTGGGGGCGTACAACGAAAGCTGCGACGCCGCCTGCCCCGCACAGCAAGCGGGCAGCTCGGTACACAACGCGACTATAAACGTTGCGGGGAGCGCCGGCACGCTCAATTCCTGCCAAGCAGTGCTTTCCTTGTTCGACAACCCCCCGGCGACTGATTACAGCGTCCTCGAGTCAGACGGCGCTTTCGGACCGCTGGGCCTAGGGTGCGGAATCCGCAGGATACTTCTACCTCCTCAACCTCCCGAAGAGGTTACCGCGAGATACACGAGCACGACCACCGACTCCAGCGCCGTTGATCCCGACTTCCGAAGAGCGTGCGCCTGCAGGGAGTGATGCTCCGATCCTCAAAGGACCATCCCCAAGGCCAGATGGGCATCGGCTGCAAACCGAGTCGTCCTGTGGTCCAGGGAGCCCTGCAGATCGGCTTCGGGATCGCCGTGAAACGTCGAAGTCGGCGGAGGGTGCTCCTCGCCGCTGAACGACTTTCGCACCGCCGTGAGCGGCACCAGGACGTCAAGTCCCGCGGAAAGAAAGCCAGGACCGATGCGAAAATATTCCGTAATGCTCGTCCGCAGCGAAACCACGACCAAGCGGGAGCGGGCAAAAGCGATGACGCCGTCGCCGAGCGAGTTGGTCGCTCCCTCCTGCAGGTGCGTCGACTCGAACGTCAGATCCGAAAAGAAGAGGTCTCCCCCAAATCCGACTTCGGTGGCAAAAGAGCCGGTGCGATTGACGTTGAAACTACGCTCCGCCCAAATCCCCGTCGCGTCGGCTTTCGTCGTGCTCGTGGCACTGATGTCAGGATAGGAATCATCCAAGACGGTCCGCACTTCGCTCTTGTTGAAGTTCAGGTAGCGCCACCCCAGCGTATAGACTTTGTCCTTTGAACCTTCGAAACGCGCCAGGATCCCCATGCCCCCTTTGGTCCTCTTGGCGGCAGGTGTCGTGTCCCAGATGCTCGCCACCTCCGGTTGGTCGCGTTTGATCGTGTCAAACGTCAGATCGTTGTAAGCGACGGGATTCAGCAAGGGAACCAAGAAGAGCGGATGAAGGCTGAAGGCTTTGACCGGCGGGGGCGCTCGCGCTATGCGCCGCTCTTCCCGCAACCGATTGTTCTTTGCCAATTTGTCGCCAATCGTCAGCGCGTTCTCGAGCTTGCCGAGGTCAGCATAAGGGTCCTTCGCATCATGCGGCACCTCCTTGCCCTCGAGCGCTGGACCGGCAGCGCCGTCGGCCGGGGGTGGGTCCGGGCGTTGCGCGGCAGCGCTGAGTTCCCGCTCTTTCGTCTTTGCCGCGGATTGTACCGGACCAGCGAGGGATTCCGGCGGCACTAGGGCGGGGCGGAAAACGTCGGGTTGGCCCTTGGGCGTCCCGGGCGGCTTTTCGTCCTTGAGGTAGATCGGCTTCAGGAAGACCTTGAGGCCAACCTTGAGCCGGCGCATCTCGTCGGGTGACAATTTGATGGCGCCCATGTTCCGTTTCGCGATTATGACCGCGCCGCAGCTCAAGATAAAGCCGCTGCCGTCCAACACACAAACGTTGGAATTGACGGCTATTCCCTGAAGATTTCCTTGGTCGATCACGGCGAAACGGAGCTCTGGATCGACGAAGACGACCTCGGCCCCGAGCGCGCCGGCAACTTGACCAAAAAACAGGAAAAGCGCCAGGAAGCAGCAAGTTTTGCTTAGGCTGAACGGCATCGAGTCGACCAGAAGTGTGGCAACGGATCCCCCGAGGACCGGGAAGTGCTGTATCATAATAACATGAACCCCCAGCGACCCGTTCTTTGGCTTGCCAAAGCTGCCTTGGTTGGCACCGTGTTCGGTGCTGGCGTCGGGAGCGCACAAGAACAGCTCGACGCGGCGAGCCTTCTCCCTCAGCGGACGGTGTCGTTCCTTGATGATCAGATTCAGCCGACGCGAGACCAGCGTTTCGCCGCCTTCCTGGCCGAATCCAAGGCCAGCGTTCAAGGCTCCCTGACCCGCAAAATTGGCGACGCATTTCTCAAGCTTCAAAGTGACTTGGGAACGCGCAAGGCCCGTCAGAGGCAAGAATTGAATGTTCTGCTTTTGCGCGCGGAGCTGGTTTCGTGGAGCACGGACAAACGTCAGGAAGCGATCGAGGCAGCTCTCATCGTTAGCCGTGACATGAAAAAGGACTATGGCAAAAAGACTCCGCCCTTGGTCGCGGTGCTGCAAAACGAGCTTTTGCAATTGAAGGATGGTTCAACGTCGACTGCGGCGCTCGACGCCGTCATTGCGAAAGCGCCGAACTCGGTCTTGGCCGCAGAAGCACATGCATTGCTCGGTGATCGCTTGTTTCATCGAGGTGACTGGGTGGGGGCCAGGCCACACTATCTTGCGGCTTTGGGATTCAAGGGGATCAAACGCCGGGAGTGGCTCGGCTTGAAGCTCAGCATGGCTCACTTTGGCCTGGAGCAAGACGCGGAGGCAGCGGCTGGAGCGAAAGCCGTGACGCGGTCGAAGGTCAAAGCGAAAGGCGTGCCGACCGATCCCCAGAACGCGGCGCGAAACCTCCTGCTGGCCGTTTACGCTGAAAAAGGCGACGTCGCAGCGGGGGTGGCGGCGCTTGAGGCCTTCGGCGGCGGCTCGCTCATCCCCGAGTTCAAATGGCGGACCGGCGCGATCCTGGCGCTGAACGCAGCCAAGACTGCGAAGGCAATGGCCGTGTTCTCGGAGCTTCTGGCGAGCGAAGCGAAATCCGATCAGGCGGCCGCCGCAAAATTGAGCGTGGTGGCACTTTTGCTGCGAGGGGGGGATTTCCCGCGGGCGCTTCGCCATCTTCGTGATCTCGGACGCCAATATGGGCCGACAAGTGAGTGGCAAAACAAGCGCCGGGAAGGCGGAAAGAGTGCCGCGGAAGTGACCGCGGCAATCAATCGCACTGCTAGTGAAGCGGCGGATATCGTTGCGGCGGCCTCGCTTAAAGGTCACGGCGTCGCGGCCAAGAAACTCGCAGCGGAAGCTTATAGCTTGCAGCTTACCTACGAGCCGCGTCCGAAGGACTTGTCACGAGTGCTTTGGCTTCGCGGCCACTTTCGTCAAGATGCGCGAATGCTGGCGGAAGCAGGCGAGGACTTCGACGCGCTCGTCATCCAGGGGTCGGCGCCGAACGCCGATGCATCGCAAAAGAAATTCCTCGAGCCGGCCGCTCGTCGCGCTATTTTGATCTATAAAAGTGTGCCACACGTCGGCTATGTCGCGGCATGCACGCGCTTCGCCGCTCTCTTTCCTGGTGACACAAAAATGGTCCGGGAATGCGATTTGACGGTGCCGAAGATCTACCTGGCGCTCGGGGAGAAGCAGCCGGCAGCCAAGGCATTGGCGTTGGTCGCCAAGAAATACGCGGGCGTCGCCGACGGCCCCGCGGCAGTCAAGGACCTGTTCACAGTCGTCGCTAAGGACTCCCCCGAGCAAGGTGCCTACGCGGCGGAATTGCTGACCGTTCCCGCCTACCGGACGGGCGAGCTCCGGGCTCCGCTCGAGGACTTGGCGTTCCGAGCCGAGATGGCGGGTATTACATCCGTCAAGGCTCCCGAGGATCGGATCATACGCTACGAAAAACTAGTGGCGGCGTATCCAAAGCATCCTGCCGTTGCTAGCGCGCTCAGCGCCATGGCTGCGGACGCGCGGTCGCTCAATTTGCTGGAGAAGGCCGCCGACATTTACGCCTTGCTGGTCGAGCAGCATCCTGGTGGGCCTCTGGAGCGAGACGCGACCTTTGCCGTCGCGGAATTGTCGGAGCGGCTCTTCGATCTGAGCCGGGCGGAAGAATTTTACAGCCGCTACTTCGAAAAGTCGGACGCCAAGGACGCTCGGTATCTCATTGCCGAAGAGCGGCGATGCAGCTTGCGCGTCGCCAACGATCATCCTCAGGCCTTGGCAGCCTGCGACACCTTTGGCCAGCGCGACGCCAAGACCGCCAAGGGCCAGGTCGAGCGCCTCATCGCCAAGGCTGCTTCCGACGGCCGGGTCGCCTACCTTAGTGAGTTGATCAATGGGCACTACCTAAATCGATTCTCTCTGACCGCAAATGAACAGATTGAGGCGCATTTGCGTATTTTTAGAGCTTTTGGTGGCAAGGGTCCGGAAGCCGGCCGGGCCAAAGAGCAAATGTTAAAGATCCATGGCGACGCCCCGGGCCGGGTTAGCGGCAGGGCGCTCAACTTCATCGCGGAGCTGAAATATGGCTCGGTGAAGGTGACGCAGGAGGTCTATCAGAAAATGTCGCTCGAAGGCGGCGCCGGCTCTGTGGACGGCCTCATCGACGCCATGAACAAAAAGCAAAAGTCTTTGGACAACCTGGTCTTCAATTTCGCAAAAGTCGTCGCACTGGGCGATCCGGGCTGGGGTTCCGCCTGCAATTTTGAGATGGGCAAGGCATACGAGTCGTTTGCCGAGATGCTGCGAAATCCGCCCGTCATCGAAGGGGTCCAACCCGGAGACGTCGCTCTGCGTCTTCAGGACAACGTCGCGATTCTTGAAGGCGAGGCGGCTCGCTACTACAAAGCGGCTCTCGCCCTCCTGCACCGGGGTGACGTTTTCAATGAAATAGGCGTTAAGGCGTTTGATGGTCTCAGTCGCTTACGCGGGCGCCCCTATCGCTTTGATGATTGGTTGGAGGCTCCCGCTTTCTTTGGGTCGGAAGCGTCGCCAAAAGTGGCGCAACTCGTGGATCGGGCCTACAAATGAAGCAAAATGCGGGGACGTGGCTGCTACCCATAGTTCTATGTCAGCTTTCGGGATGCCGAACCGCCTCGGTGAGGGAAGGCGACGGCGACGGCGACCACGTCGTGTCCACCACCCTGGCCGTCAGCTGGGAGTATGCCCCCGACTCTGTTCCCGACTTGGCCAAGAAAGATCTGCAAAGCGCCCTCAATTCAGCTGGCGCCGCCAAGGGAAAATCAGTCGAGTCTCTGTTAGACAAGATGACCATTCAACGACTAGCGGGGGCCACCCATGCCGACGTGGTGGCCTCAGCCCGCGAGCTGATCATGGCCTCCGAGGGCAAACCATTGTCCAAAGATTCGACCTTCAAGGTCAATCTGGAGTTGGCCCTCTCGGCCATCCAAAATGACCGGCCTTCGGCGGCGGCCTACTACCTCTCAAAGGTAAAAGAGACCGGAATTCCCGCGGCCCTTGCGGCCGAATTGACGGCAGAAGGCGTCTTAGCCATGAAAAACAAGGATTTCAGCCTTGCCGCGGCGTCGTGGCGCCAGGCCCTCCGTTTCGTTCCAACCTACAAGGCCGCAAGAATAAATTTGGGCTACTTGCTGCTCCGCAACGCCAATGCCAGCGAAGCCAAGACTATGCTTGAACCCTACAAGGCCGATTGGTTCGCCGCGGCGGGCCTCATCAGCGCTGGGCGAATGCTCGGAGACTCCGAGCTGGTCGATACCCTTTGCGCCGACGTCCTCGTTCGCCAGCCTAGCCACGGACCAAGCTTGCTCAATTGCGCCCTGCAGGCCGTCCAGGCGAAAAAAGACTATGCACGCGCCGACCTCCTGCTTTCGCGGCTGGTCTCCACATCAACGCGCCCTGAACTTACTGAGTATGCTTTTTTGCTGCGAAATAAGTTTCGGAGGAACGGGTCGTCCCGCATCAAGGTCTCATCCGCGAGAGACGGCATTGGTGCCAGCAAGAGCGCTTTCTAGAGCGCCGGTTGGTTTGACCGGCAGTCACCTAAGCGTAGGCGGAGACTTCAGGGGGCCTCACGATTCTCTCAGCTCGCGCACGCATTTGCTGGCCAGCTCGCCCAGGTCGAGCATGCGGCTCGCGGCGCTCTCCCTGTACTTCGCCAAAGTGGCGTAGGTGCCCTCGAGCTGTGAGCGATCGCTTATGTCCAAGGTGAAGAAAGTGTCCTGATATCTTTGCCAGCCCTGTTCCAGGTGACTACCGCGGCTGGAGATTCGTCCGATGGTCGAGCGTATTTCTGAAACCGCCATGGCCCTCGCGAATTCTCCGTCATCGCCCGACTTGACTGTCTTGGTCAGAGCCTCGGCGAGATCGCGCTCGGCGTCGACCAAGGTTTCGATGTGGTGTTCCGCGAGATCCAGGAACGCAAGAAGTTCATTGAGGTGGGACCCGCCTTCCGGGGCGTCCTTCGGACCGAGGCCCGGGCCGACGCGTTTTGATACGACGAGGCTCTTCCTGGGTGCCAGGCGGGTCGGTCGACCAATCGGGAGATTCAGTCCCGCATAAGTCAGCTCGATCTCTTCACTAAGACTCGACTGAGTATTGCGGATCCGACCTTGCACCGCATCAAGAACGCCTATCGCCGTAACACGTCGAACGACGACGGGCGCCGTCGCCAGGTCCTGCGCAGGAGCGACGGCATCCTTGACCCGGGTCTCGATCGCGGCCAATCGGGCTTCCAGAGAGCTCGAAGTCGTCAGCAGCGTTTGCATTTCCAGGTGGAGGATCGCCGCCTGCTCTCCGGGCGGAAAGGCTCTCGTTAGCGAGCCAAGAATTTTTGCCAGGGCCTTGGCGTTGCGGTCGACGATGACGGCAGCTAATTTAATCCCCAAGATGTGCAATCCGAATGCCAGCGCGGTGCCAATGGTGATGCCTAAAAACGAGGTGGCGTCTGCTTTGGCCTGAATGGCCCCCACCACGGCCAGCAGGCTAAGGGCCTGGCGGAAGCGGCGAATCAGGCTGTCGCCGCAGAGAGTGGTCACGATCGCTTCGCCGTCGAAGATTTCCGTGATGGCAGCCGTCGACCGAACGACCTGATTCGCCGCAAAGGGCGCCGGAACGACCAAATTTCTCAGAAACTGCTGCCAGATTCGGCGGCTAACAGGCATCGACGTGGCGACGAAGTCGCGCAGTCCGTCCAAGGAGTGGGTGAATTGTGTTGGTGATGTTAACTGCGCCATACGGATCATGACGAGAGCAAATTCCGAGCGACAGAAAGCCATCCTAATGAGCATGATCGTGACGGCGCCCGTCGTAAGGGCCATTGCGAGCCCTAACAAGAAGGTTCCAAGACTGGGGTCATTGACAGCTATTTTTAGCAGATCCATGGGCGAGACTCCCTACAGGTACGTTCGAAAATAGAGAGCGGCTTGGGACACTTTGGTCCGAAGGCCCTCTACGCTTGCTGGCATCGAGAGCACGGTCGAGGCAATCTGCAAACCTGTCGCGAATTTCGTTCCAAGGTCTTTGCGGAAGTCCAAGCCCCCGCTGATTTCGACGACTGTGCCTTCAATGGGCTTGATTTTGTCGCTCGGATCGCGGGCGGAGTAGCCTTGATAAGCGCCCTGCATCAGGAGCGCTAGACTGAAATTCTGGCTTTGCGTGACCTCGGCATTGTAGAGCTTGTGAGAGAGCTTCTTAGATCCGCCAAATAAATGGTACAGCAGGACGCCGCCAATGCCTTTGCGCAGGATGTCCCTGGTCTTGCTGTCCAATGCGACTTGAGTTAGCGCGCTGCCCGACCAGCCCGCCGAAAGGTCGAAAATGGCTGCGACGCCGAAGGTCACGCCGCCCACGTTCGCGACTCCTGCCGCCTTGTTTTCATGGCTCTCGACCGTGCCGGTCATGCCGCCCGTCGCGAAAATAATGTCCGTCTCGCCCGTATCAATAGTGATCGAGGCGCCGTCGGCGACGCCGGGAGCCAAGAGCAACAGAGCGAGTGCCGTCCACCGGTTCATTGGGCAATCCTAATGAGCTTCGCGATCTCCGCGTCTTCGGGGTCAAAGGTCTTAGCCTTTTCGAAGGAAATCCGGGCGTCGGACTTTTTGCCCTCGCGCAACAAGGCGATGCCTGCGATCAAATGCGGGGCGGCCGCCTCTGGTTCCAATTGGTTCAGCTCGCCCGCCAATTCGCGGGCGAGTTTCCAATTTTGATCAGCCAGCGCCTTATAGGCTTTCATCATGACTCGAAACTTCAAGTTGGTCGAAGCGGCGCTCTTGTTTTGCGACTCCGGCTTCTTTTCCATCTTGAGCGCAACGGTTGTCTCGCCGGACGGCAAAGGGTCGATGATCCAATACTGCGGGTAGACGTCCGGGCTCCAAACCTTAACGACCTTGCCTTGAATCCTTTCCTCAGAGATCGTCTGTGGCGCTTCGCCCACGACTTCGCCCTTGCCGTCGGTCGACGACGAAGTCACGAGACTGACGGTGGCTTTGTCGTTGCTAGTAAACGTGATCATCCGTGGCGAGCAAGCACCGAGCGTGCTAATCGCGAAAAGGATAATGGGGTTGTTCCAAAATCTTCGAGTCACAGCCGCCTCGACGAATCAAAATCGATACTTCTACTATATTCGGCTCGGACCTTTTTGTCGGCCGGCAAGAACTGCCCGGCTCGAAGCCCGAAAAGCACATTGGAAATTCTATGCCTATCCGGAAAGCGTACCTAATACCAATCCCGAGGATAACGCGACAGCGACCAACACCCGCCAGGGGTTGTCTTGTCCGGCTACAAAAAGCTCAGGCCGGCCGTTCCTTGTCTCAGAGATTCAGTGGGCTCTTCTTTTAACCAAGACACGCTCACAGCCGATCGCCATTGCGACGCCGCGAGCCCAGATCGAAAGCCATCCCTCGTTCGTGATTGGGGCGCACGACACAGGATTGCCGCAGCTCCCATGGGGTAAAAGAATCACTGAATCTCTCTCCCTCGCAGCGCTCGGCAGACAAGAAAGGAACGGCCCGCCGGCTTTGGCGGCTCTCGCTCGCCGGCTCGCCAGACACGGCCAAAGGCTTTAGACCACCCAAGGGCCATTAGGTACGCTTTCCGGATAGGCATTGGAAATTCACTAAACGCCGCCCAATTGCCAGCCATTATCCGGCAGATCTAGCGGCAGGCGATAATTATTTTCTTTAGACATTGCCGTATCTTTCCGAAGGGTAAATCGCAACCACTCCTTCACCGAGAAGTTTGACGGATCCGAATGCTTCGCCGAGCACGCAACAAAACCTCCTTGGCAACCCTAATCGCCGGTTTGGCTTTGGTTTGCCTGTGCGTGCCCATGGCCAGCACCTCGGCGATCGCCGCGGGACCAGGGGTGACGAAGGCAGAGACAAAGTCCGACCCGAAGGCGGATGCGCTAAGCGAAGCCGATGCCCGTCGCGTCATGACGGAAGTCGTCAAGGAGCGCGTCAATCGCCTCGTGGCTCGCTTCGTGCCCTCTAACGATTTTGTTGTTGCCGTACAAGTGAAGCCGGCCGTGCCATTGTTGGCCGACGTCCCTTATGTGCCGGCGGTCCAAACCGCGGCACTTCTCCTGGAAATGGCGCCTGAGGACTTGAAAGCGCAATACACCGAGCTGCGCGTCGATGTCCGCATTAGCCAGCGTTTCGACGACGAATCGCGCGCGACGATCGCGGCGCTGATTCAAGCAGATCTCGGACTTTCGACCGCCGACTCCGTAAAAGTGACGAAGCTTCAAGTCAAGGCTGAGGCTACTGACGGAGCGCTGCTCCGCCAGCTCGAATCTGCGCAAGCGGACTTGCGCCAAGCCCGTACGGAAATGGAGCAAATCAAGCGGGAGCGCAACGACGCAAAAAATGAGTTGATGCTCAAGAACAGCTTGCCAAAGAATACGCCCGAGCAAAAAGTGGCGGCCGGGCCGCTACCAGAGACCCCAAAAGAGAAGCCGGCGGAACAGCCCGACCCGCTGCTAACTTACGCGCCGATGGCCGCGGCCGGTATTCTGCTGTTCTTGGCGGTGCTACTAAGCAGCAAAATGTTCGCGTCGGCGATCCGGACGGTGGGCTCGGGCATCAATTTGATCGCAAATTCTCTGTCCAGCGTTGGCGGCGCCCTCAAGGTGAAAGCCGAGACCGAAGCGGAAGAAAAAAAGTCCAAGGCCTCGCCGGTCAACGTCCAACCGCCTGCTCCTGGTGCTGCTGCTGGACAGAATGGCGGGACCGCGGGCTCCGGAATCAGTGGCGATCTTTACGAACGCATTTTAAGACTTAGCCGGGAGCTGCTCGACGGTCTAAACGAACGCACGGAAGGCGTTTTGCTGAAGACGCTGAGTTCGCTGCTGGCCCGGCCAGAGACTGCGGCTAAGGGTGTGGCGACGCTCGAACTGCTCGGTAAGAACAAGGCCAATGAGATGTTTGGTCGTCTTGGCACGGAGGCGCGAGGGGCCGTCCAGGCGTTTTTACTCGACGGCAATTACGGGCGTCCGAAGTTCGAGCTGATGCTCGAGTCTGGCGAAGAGTTGAAAACCCGTCTTTTGGGCGAGGGTTTTGGCCAGCTTAGGGGCGAATTTACCATTAAAATGGCCGAGGAGATCCTTAGGCTATCCAGCAACGATTCTTTCCAGATTGCCGCTACGTTGCCTAACGACCTAAAGGCGCGGTACTTCGTATACCTCGAGCCCGATGTGTTGTCGGGGATGGTGACGCGCTTTGAGCTCGAGCGGAAGGACCAATTCGAGGCGGTCGTCGACTCGTTGGCATTCATGGCCAAAGTGGAACGGGATACCTCCCTTGACGACGCGATCGTCCAGTTCATCCGGGAATTCCTCGCTAAGAAGGTCGACGACCCCGAAGCGAGATATGTCCCCCATTTCCGCAAGATAATCGAGTCGCTTGCTGGCGATTTGGCAGAGAAAACGGTCGATAGGCTAGGTGCTACCAATCCTGGTCTGAAGATGCAGTTGGCCAAGTACGTGGTGACCTTCCGGACGCTGTTTAAGCTGCCCCTAAGCATTAGGAAAGAAGCCCTCGATCCTTTTAGCAACAAGCAGCTGGCGGCGCTGGCTTTCGGTGTGGTGCCGTCCTTGCGCAGTGAATTGATGAGCTGTATCCTCGAAAGAAGGCATGAACAGATCAATGACGAGATCGGGTTCCTGGCCGAGATGAATGTCAAAGACACACGTGCGATCGTCGAAGCTGCTCAGGCTGCCGTCGTCGCAACGTTGAAGAAGATGCGGGACAACGGTAGCCTGCAAGAACACCTCGAAGCCGCCGAAAATTCCGCCCCCGCCGCCAATCTCAGTGCCTCCCCCGTCAAGTCCGCAGCCTAAAAATCCGTTCGACCAGTAGGAAACGCGCGCATGAACCTCTCTTCGCTCGTCGGCTTTGCGATCTCATTTGTGGTCTTCATGACCGCCTTGTTGATGACGAGCCGAAACTTCATGTTGTTCCTGGACCTCCACGCGATCTTGATCGTGGTCGGTGGCACCATGTCGGCGTCGTTTGTTTGCTTTTCGTTTCCCCGAGTGTTTGGCCTGTTCAAGGTCTTCGTGAAGCGAATGCTCGGCAAGAACAAGAAGGACTACAACAAAATTATCGCGGAAGTCGTGGTAGTCGCGAACGCCGCCCGGAAGGGCAAAGAGGCGTTGGACATCGCGGTGAAAAAGGTTTCGGATCCCTTTCTTCGGGACGGCGCGCAAATTCTTTTTTGGATCGAGGCGGATGTTCCCAAAGAGCGCCTAAGGCAATTGCTCGAGACCCGCGCCGAGACCCACTATGAGCGTTACATCGACGAAGCTGGCATTTTCCGTACCATGGCGAAGTTTCCGCCGGCGTTTGGTTTGATGGGGACGACACTTGGCATGATTGCCCTCTTGCAAAGTCTTGGTAGTCCCGACGCCC
>JAYWBY010000366.1:0-12825 GCA_043781115.1 Pseudomonadota bacterium | reverse complement strand
GAACGCCCCCGTGGCCCGGTCGGATAACACTTATGCTTACTGGACTGGCGCCACCGGAGTCTCAGCCACCCAGAATCGGATGATCACTTGGGGTGGCTGGTTGTCGTCCTCGACCGGCACCAACACCGGCGGACTTTATGATCCCGCTACCGACATCTGGACGACGATAACAACCACCGGCGCACCGGCGGCCCGGTACTATCATTCCATCGTCTGGACTGGCGCCACGGGAAACAGCGCCACCGAGAACCGGCTAATCGTCTGGGGCGGCAAGGGGTCGTCCTATTATAACGACGGCGCCATCTACGATGCGGCCGCTAACAGCTGGTCGGCGGTGACTTCGACCAACGCGCCGGTCGCCCGGGCTACGGCGACCTCGATTTGGACAGGCAGCAAAATGGTCATTTGGGGCGGCAAGAACTCGAGTGGGACTGCGATAAATGACGGTGCACTCTACGATATCGCGACCAATTCTTGGACTACGATGACCTCTACCGGAGCGCCTTCCGTCCGCACCTATCTGCACCAAGACAACGTTGCGATGGGTACCGACAACAAAGTTTTAATCTGGGGCGGGTACGCCTCTGGCCCTGGCTACCTGAATTCTGGCGCGATCTACGACATTGCAACAAATAGCTGGACGACGATGCTGACGAACAACCTGCCGGTAGGTCGCAGCACTGCGTCGGTGGCCTGGGACGAAACTAACAGTCGGCTGATCTATTGGGGCGGCAACCTTACCTCATCCACTTATTCGAGTGCGATGGCTTTCTATTATCCGCAGTGAGGATTTGCTCGCTTGCAGTTTTTACAAGCGCGCGGCTCGGATCCGTACCTGCCTTCTAATCAACGGGGTAGCCCAAATTCTTGGCAATGAGCCAGTGCCGCTGAGCATCATCGAACTCTCCCAGTTCATTGTATACCGCGCCCAACCGGTAGTGCGCCTCCGGAAAGTCCGGCGCCAAGCTAAGGCTCGTCAAGAACTCGGCTTGCGCCTCGCGCCATTTCCGTGCGGCGCCCAGCGCCGTCCCGAAGTTGAAATGGGTTTTGGCATTCGCCGGATAAGCGGCGACATCGGCGGCAAAAAGCGTTTCCCCGGAGCGCCAGAGCGCATGCCGTTTGAAACTCAACGTTGCAAACCACCCAAGGGCGCAAACCGCAATCCCGGTTGCGGAGATCAGGAGCCACCGGCGCCTAGACCTGGCGACGGGAAGAAGCAGCTGGGTCGCGAGCACGACGAGTCCTATTCGCATGGTATAGCCGAAGCGCTCGGCGAATAGCGTGACGAGGTTTCCCAATATTCCTAGCGTCGGTAAGACGGTGGCCATAGCGCACCATGCTTCGGGGGGAAGCTGGCGACGTCGCCGCCAAAGCAGGCAAAGGAAGGCAAGCGCCAGCAGCACCCAGACCTGGATCAAGTAACCGGGGATTGGCAAAGTCCCGCGGCTATAGTCGCTGCTGAGACCGACTGGCACGAAGAAAATCCTTAGATGGTGGCCAAGCAAAGCCAAACGCGTCATCAGGCCGTCCCAGGCGCCATAATCTACCATGGGGTTTAGCAACGAATAAGGCCTCGGACTCGAGTCGAGGACGCTGCCATAAACCAGATATCTCAAGTAGAGCCAAACGCCGATGAACGCCGAAGCGACGGTCGTTTGGAGTTTTTGCCGACGTACCGCTAGCGTTAGCGTGACTCCGAGCAACCATACAAAGCCGGTTTCCTTTAGACCCGGAGCAAGTGCGGCTAGTAGCACTGCGATCCAAGGCTGACTATTTATGACTGCGAACGCCGTGAGCCCGAGCAAAGCTGGACCGACTTCCATGAGTCCGATCCCTTGCGCCGTCGTTTCGACCTGCGCCGCGGAGAACAAAAAAAGGCTTGCCCCGAACAGGCTGAGCCAGACGGCGCGGCGCTCCGGCAGGTGCCAACGCCTCTTTGCCTCGCGCATGAGGAGCCCAAACAGCAAGCCTCCTACGACAGCGTGAAGGACCGCCACGCAAAGCCGCATGAGAACAAAGTGCTGATGGGCAAACAGGGCGGCGACGGACAGGAAGACCGGGCGAAAGAGGTTCTCGTTTTGACCGTTGGGGACGCCCGCCCAATACGGGGTGGACCAGATCTTGAAGAATGCGCCGGTCCGCACGAATTCATTGGCCTGAAAGATAGCCGTGTCGTCGTAGACGGGAAGACCATTCGGGTTGGCGACGAAGGGCAACGCCGCAGCCGCGGCGGCAACCAAGATCATCACGGATTTGCCGAACCGGTAAGTCAAGGCGCGCTCCGCACGTCGAACAGGCACAGGTCGCCCGCGAAGCAGCGCACGAGTTGCCGTTCGCCCAAGAGTTTAAGGCTCGGGTTATTGAGGGCGTAGCCGTGCAGAAAGTTCTCGCTGACCGCCGCATAGCCGAAAAACGAGCCCTCGATCACCGCCGGCAACGGCAACGCCGGAAACGATGGGAGAGCCGTGTAGTCGTTCAAGCCATAAATTTCTGGCAAGGTGCCGCCGAAGAGCGCCAACGCCAGCTGCCCGTCAGGGTTTTTCGCTCGCCATTCGGCTAGCTGCTTAAGTCCTTGGCCCCAGGCACGATTGCTGTCGAGCAGACGCGGTTCGTTACCTGCCAGCGGGTTTTGATAGGCTATCAACCGATCACGGTTGAGCCCTACCTCGAGCGCCAAGAGAGCAATCAGCGGCAGCGCGCGCCGAAAATCTCTTACGGACAGGGCGGCGGCGACATAGATTGTCGCGACTAGCGGCAAAACAAGCCGAATGCCAATTCCCGGGAGCATGTACGTGGCGCCAACAAAGGCCACGAGCAGGCCGGAAAAGACGACCCAGCCCTGCCAGTCACCTCGCCTCCGCCCCAGCCAGTCGTAGATGGCCAAGCCGAAAAGGGCCAGTCCGGCGAAGCTGGTCTTGCAAAGCAGCGCCTGGGCGAAGTAGGTGGCTACCGGTCTGGTTGAAATCAAGCCATCCAAATAGCTAAGGCGATAACTGCTCGGCTGATGCATGAGTTGGCTAAGAAACGGATAATGCCAAGGCCCAACACAAAGTGCGGCCGCCAAGGCCATGCCGCCGAGCCAGAGCGAGGCGACCCTCCACGGCAGCTTGCGCGTCGCGAGACCAAGCGCCAGAGGCACGATGAAAAGGACGGCCGTCAATTTGGTTGACCAGGCAAGGCAGAAGAAAACCGAGGAGACGGCCCACAGCCACGGCGAGCTAGCTAATCCCAAGGCAGTAGCCGCAGCCAAGAGCGACAATGCCACCCCGTCGTTACTTACGAGGCTCGTTGAAGCGAGAAAGACCGGTTCGAGCATGAGCCCTGCAAAAAGCACTGCTTGAGCCCAGCGATTGGCGTCAAGATGTCGGGCAATCAGCAGGGAAGAAACGGCCAAAAGCAGCGTGAATCCTTGCAGGGCCCAGCGCAACCTCTGTACCGCCAGATCGCCCGGGAGGCCGGAAAAGAGATCCAGGCGATACTGGTAGGGACCAAGGAAGTTCTTGGCGTCCTTCGCGAACTCGTCGGCGTCCCGGTAATGGGCGGTTAATGGCGCTATTGCGCTGATGAGTAGCGGCAGAAACGGCGGATGAACGTCGATCTCGCGCCAGGCATTATGCTGGCTGAAGTAGACGCCGTTGAATACGTGAAACGGCTCGTCGAAGGTCGGCGAGCTGGCCGTTATGAGTCCACCGCGCAAAGCACTCGACAGCACCGTGATGCTCGCCAGCAATGACGCAAATATCAGGGGGCTTCGGATGCGCAGCTGATTTTTCCTAAATGAAAGACTAGGATTTTAGCATGAATTTAGCTCGGCGAGCCGTCATGGCTTAAAAATATGTAATTATTTCTGAAAATAGCAGTCCTGTGCCCGGTGCAGAAATAAAAGATGAAGAAAGCTTTGCGGGGTCAGGCACCGAAGCGGCGCCTGACCCCGTCTACTGGGCTCGTCTAAGGTTAGTCGAATTGTCCGCCGCCGCGCTCCATCGGCGACGGCCAGGTTTGCGCCGCTTCGGGGGCGAAGACGACGCTGTTCAAAACCTTCGTCGGACTGTCCCAGTCGTGACTCGCCAAACCTTTTAGCGACACCGAGATCAAGCGATCGTCGACGGTGTAGAGCCGGGCAATGTCGTTGGCGGGGGTCCAGTACGGACGGTAGTTGGGCGAAAGCACCGCGCTGCCGCCGAGGGCGGAGTGCGTGATCCGAGCGACTTCGGTCAGCGAGCTGTCTCCGAGCTTATACAACACGGCTCCGCTAAAGGCCGACTGGCCGTCCGTTCCCGAGTTCAGCTCGACGGGCACGCCGACCAATTTCCGGGAAGGATCAAAGTAAAAGGCATGGGCATCGATGACCACGCCGGCGTGAGCGTCCGGAACGATCAAGGAGTGGGAGCCGGCGCCGCCGAGGATCTTGTTGTCGAGGCGGGACATGTTGTTCGGGTCGGAGGTGTCGAAGAGGGAAATCTGCACGCCGATGGGCATGGCCGGGTCCCTTGGCGCCCGAGGGCTTTAGCCCGCAGCCGAAGAGTAAGCTTCCCAGAATGAAGTAACCTATGACCTTCAGGTGCTTGAACATCTTACGTTCCTCCATCAGACGACGTTTGTTCGCTCGTGGTGAAGGACTTGTCGGAATATTGACCTGGGATTTCGAGGGTTAGAGACGTCTTTGCGTATACGGGCGTATTCTCCCTCGCCGAGGTGCGCGAATTGCTCGTTGGCGACGACAACCCGGAAGCGATCAATAACATCCCGACTTGGCTAGATAGTTTTCGATTAAGGCTATCTGATGGCGCGCCTGGTCAGATTTTGTTACCCAAAGGGGCGAGGTGCACTTTTTTGGCCAAATCGTCGATTCCAGCTTCTTCAAAAGCCGTCGCCGTAGCCGTGGTCGCGCTTTCGTTGTTGGAGTGCGGGCTGCTCTTCAGCCTCGCGGGCAAGACTCCTGCCTTACTTCCGCTTGGTCTCGTCGCTTTTGCCTTCAACGCCTTGGCCGGCGCCGTGGTTTATTCCTTTGTCCTTTTGCCGCTGCGGCGCCAAGTGGCGACGCTGGCCCGAGACATTTCCTTCCGCGACTCGGCACGTGAACGCATGGCGGCGGCGTTGGAAGCGTCGCGCACCGGCACCTTCGACGTCGACTGTCGCACCAGCAAGAACGTTTGGTCGAAATACCACGAGCTGCTCTTCGGCTACGAAGAAGGCGAGTACGACGGCACGCGCGCGGGCTTCCGCTCGAGACTCCACCCAGAAGATCACGACGCCGTTGCCGCGGTGCTCCAGCGAGCCAAGGTCGAAGGCGGTTCCTACGAGGTGGAAGCCCGCGTCCTATGGCCCACCGGCACCATCCGCCATGTCTTGGCGCGGGGTTGCTCGTTCTTGGACGCCCAAGGTTTACCGCTTCGCATCGTCGGCACCGTCGTCGACATCACGGACCGAAAGCTGGCGGAGCAAGAGCTGGCGCGCGCGCGAGAATGCGCCGACGCCGCCAATCGCGCCAAGAGTACGTTTTTGGCGAACGTCAGCCACGAGATTCGCACGCCCCTGTCGGTGATCCTCGGATTCACCGAGATCATGGCGGATCCGTCGATCTCCGCCCAGGATCGGCAACACTTCGTCAGCCGGGTGAAGGTGAACGGCCAACACTTGATTCAGATAATTGACGACGTCCTCGACCTGGCGCGGATCGAGGCCGGGAAACTGCGCTTTGCGCGGCGCTGGTCGCCATTGCGGTCGATCTTGAACGACGCCGTGGCGCTGCTGCAAAGCGTGGCCGAGGACAAGGGCTTGGCGCTTGAACTTCGGATCGACGAGCAAGTTCCCGCCGAGGCGTTCGTCGACGATTCGCGCTTGCGCCAGATTCTCGTCAACTTAGTCAGCAACGCCTTGAAATTCACCGCCGCGGGACGCGTTGAAATTCGGGTGAGGACTACCCAAGAGTGCCCGGCGTCGCCGCGCCTGATCGAAGTCGCGGTCGAGGACACCGGCTGCGGCATTCCTCCAGCGGCGCAAGCCCAACTTTTCCGCCCCTTTTCGCAGGTCGACTCGGGTCGCGGCGGCGCAGGGCTCGGCCTTTGCCTGTCCCGTCAATTGGCCAAAGCCTCGGGCGGGGATCTGGTGTTGACGCGGAGCGAGCCGGGTAGGGGCAGCCTCTTCATCTTGACGTTCGATGCGGGGACGTTCGCTGCGGTCGAGGGCGCGCGAGCTCCCCTCGACCCGCGCGGCGCTCAAGCAGCGCCGCCGCGTTTCGGCGACAGCGCGAGTGTGCACTGACTAGGCTCACCGGCGACTAGGCTCACCGGCGACTCGGCTCAACGGCGCGAAAGAAGCATCGTCGCCGTCCGCATTTCGACGCGGCGGTTTTGCGACCAGGCGGCTTCCGAATGCCCTTTGACGGCCGGGTGGGCCTTGCCGAAGCTCACGGCGACGAGGCGTTTGCCGCTGATGCCCTTCGCCACGAGATAAGCTTTGGCGGCGTTGGCGCGGCGGAGACCCAACTGGTAGTTGAACTTGTTCGTCCCGCGTTCGTCGGCGTGGCCTTCGATGCGGAGCTTCAAGAGTTTGTCGGCTTTCATGCGGGGGATGAGTTGGTCGAGCGCCATTTTGGTGACTTTTGAAAGCTTCGCTGATTTGTAAGCGAAGCGGACGGCGGGGTCGTTCTGCAAGGGCAGCGGCGCGGCCGGGCTCTCGATTTTCACGTTGGCGGGAGCCTCTGCCGCTGCGTCTTCATCGCCGCGACCGCCGCCTAAGGCGAGGTTGCCGGTGGAAGCGCTCGCTGCGAGCAGGCTCGCGGGAACCGGCATGCGTTCGCGCTCCTGGTTTTCGGCCTCGGCAGTGGCGTTGGAGTCTTCAGGATCTTTGTCCGAATTTCCGTCGTCGCTGACGGCGAGATCGGCCTTTACGTCTTCCGCGGCGGATACCGGCGTTTGGCGATTCATGCCGTAAGAAACGGCGAGCAAGATCGCGACTATGCCGGCGGAAATCATGAAGCTCGTGCGCTTCCAGAGCGGTTTGTCCAGAAGGATCGAGGCGACCATTTGCGAATCGAGCGTCACTTCGGACGGTTCGGTCGTGGCGATGGGGATCTGCTCGAGTTCAGGCGCGGGCTCGCTAGCAATGATCGGTGTTTCGAGGGGAATGGGACCTGGGAGAGAGGGAGCGTGTTGGGACGACATGGAACGAGAGCCTCCGGTGGTGGTGTGTGCAGCTTGGAAGAACGAGGGGGGAGAGCGTCCGGGCGGGGAGCCCGATCTAGGCAGATTTTAATATAAAACGCGTATATTTTAAAGAGTTATTAATAATATCATTAAAAATGTCAATGTCTTCCAGATTATGCCGCCTTCAACCGCGAGGGATATCGCTGTACGATCTTAGCGTTCCTTCCGTGCCAATGCCTTGGAGCGAAGATGCGTCGATTCGTCTGGATTGTAATGCTTTGGTCATTGTGCGGCCTGGCCCGAGCCGAAACCGCCCCGGAAGACAAACCCCTGGTCAGTCCATTGCAAGCTGCCGTCATCGGTTTAGTGGAAGGAATCACCGAGTATTTGCCGGTTTCGTCGACGGGGCACCTGGTGCTTACCGACCAGCTGCTCGGCCTGCGCGACCAAGCGAAATTGACGGAAGAAGAGTACGGCGCCATCGAAGCCTATGAAATCGTCGTCCAGGCCGGCGCGATTCTGGCCGTGCTCTTTCTTTATGCGGCCCAAGTGAAAATGATGCTCTTCGGACTGGTCGGCAAGTCGGAGGCCGGGAAGAAGCTCCTTTTCAACGTCGTCGCGGCGTTCGTGCCGACGGCGGTCATCGGTTTAGCCCTGCATTCGATCATCAAGCACTATCTCCAGTCGACTTGGCCCGTGATCGCCGCGCTCTTCGTCGGCGGGGTCTGCATGATTCTTTTCGAGCGCTCGGCGCTCGCCAAGCGGGTGCGCCAACAAGGCGCCGGCATCGAAACGCTGACCATGAAGAAGGCGGCGCAGATTGGGCTCTGGCAGTGCCTCGCGCTCTGGCCGGGCACGTCGCGGTCGATGGTGACCATCATCGGCGGCATGACGACGGGGCTGAACCCGGTCGCCGCCGCCGAGTTCTCGTTCATCCTCGGCCTGCCGGTCCTTTTGGCCGCTACCGGCTTAAAGCTCGTCAAGGAAGGGCCGATCCTGATCGCGCACATCGGCGCGACTTCGATGCTGATCGGCCTCGTGGTCGCCGCCGTATCGGCTGCGTTTGCCGTGCGCGGCTTCGTCAGCTACCTCACGCGCCGGGGCTTGGCGCCGTTCGGCGTCTATCGCATCGTGTTGGCGGTGGCGATGATGGCGCTCTTTGCATCGATGCGGTGAGAATGGGCGATAGTAGCGCGGTCCAAGCGTAAAAGGCCTTCCGGCTTCGGGGTCTCGCTGACGCAGCTCGTCCGGCAAGCGTTGGAAATCCTGACGTCTCGGTCAGAATCACGTTTCCCTGCCTAAAATATTCGGCTGGAAAGTCGACCATTTGGCTATTCGCCAAGGGGCCGCGACCCAAGCGCGGCCGCGCTCGCCCCCCTCGTTTTTCGTGCCCGGCGCTCCGAAACTTAATAGACAGCGGCTCGATAGAGGTCGACCGCAGTCAAAATCAAAGGAGGCTTCCATGTCCAGCACCACCAACGCCCTAACCTGCCTAACCGCCTTTCTTGCGGCGGCCACCATGAATTCCACCTTGGCCCTCGGCCAAACTGCGGGCCTCTTTCAGGACGACGACGTCGTCGACTTCACCTTCGGCGACAACTGCGAAAAGTTGGAAGAGCTTTCCTATGAACAAATGCAGCTTCTGGCGATGGCTTTGCAAGACAAGACGGAAGACCAATTCTGCATGGCCACGGCGCCTTTGGAATGCGCCGACTTCAACTGGACGATCGAGGAGTTCGGGACACTCCAGCCGTCGCGCCATGGGAGCTACTGCCGATTCTTGCCGGAGGTTCTCCAGCGCGGCGATCTGCCGCTTCGCTTGAATGGCTACGGTCTAAATCAAACTTTGGAGGTGTTCCATGTCCACGCCTAATTTGGCCCTGGCGCCGTCGCCCGCACAGAGCATTTCTTCGCAAGCAGTCATGAGGCCGGATGTCATGCCGAGGATTCTTCTCGTCGACGACGATCCCGTATTCGGCAAAATCATGGGGCGGGTGGCGTCTTGCTTTGATGCCGACCTGACTTTCGTCAAATCGATCGTTGAGCTGGCCGACAGCCAACTCGAATCATTCGACGTCGCGATTCTCGACTATGACTTGGGCTCGGTGACCGGCGTCGAGTTGACTCGGTACGTTGATCATCATGCGCCGATGCCGGTCGTCCTGGTCAGCCGCACGCCGCGCCGTCCGGACCGCGGCTGGTCGGACAGCATCCACGACTTTCTGCTGAAAGACGTGGGCCCGTTTGCCATCATCGACGCGGCCTTCGAGGCCTTTGAGATCGCGCGGCTCCACGCCCGAATGCGCCATCAAGGTCCTAAGAGCGTAAATTAAACTTAAATCTATTTAGGTAGCGCCCATGAATTCCCCCGAATCCCGGAAGAGGCATCTGGTTTTGATCGACGACGATCAAGTGTATAACGCCGTCATGCTCCGGGCCGCCGACTTGGCCGGCGTCCGGTTGGACGTATTTACCTCGTTGGCCGACCTCGGCTCGGTCGCGCTGCTCGGTCGTTATGACGCGGCCATCGTGGACTACCAACTCGAGCAAATGACCGGCATCGAGGTCGCCGAATACTTGGCAGCCTTTTTTAAGGATCTGCCGATGGTCCTCGTTAGCCAGTGTGAGAACGCGCCGACCGACGAGCGGGCCTGGCCGGCAAGCATTGCCACGTTCATCCCAAAAAGGGCGGGCTATCAGTATGTTCTGGAGCACGCGGCGGGTCTTTGCGCGGATCTGAGGAGCGCCGAGGCGAAGCAGGCCGCTGAGCGCGGGACTGCAAGTCCTCCGCGCCGCGCTCCTCATCCGGCAAAGTTTGCCGGGTAAGCCGCGAGGTCGCGCCTCTTGGCGTATAATTGAGGGAATTCCTCTGATTTAAGGACTCGTCGCGATGACTTCGGCCGGGAAGCCCCGTAGCTACTGCATCAGCCTCGACGATGACCCGATGATTTACAAAATCATTCAGGAGATCGTCAAGGTCCCGACGCTGCCTTTCGTTTCCGGAGCAAAACTCTTGGAGCGGGCCGCCAGCTATTTGCCGGTCGCTGCCTTTGTCGACATTCACTTAGAGGGCGGAGAATCAGGACTGGAAGTCTTGGCGGGCCTCCGGGCAGCTTGGCCGCACACTCCGATCCTCGTCATGACGTCGGATCACGACTGCTCGTTGATCGGGGAATCGCTGTCGCTCGGCGCCAACGACTTCGTGCGGAAGCCGCTGCAGCCGGACGAAGTCCGCGGCCGGGTCCAAGCTCGCATCTACGAAATGCAAAAACGGGAAGAGTTGGACTGCATCAGATTCTCCGACATCGTTCTAGACCGCGGCCACCGTACCTTGATAGGCCCGCTCGGACGGCGGTTCCTCTCCGAGACGGAGTGGCAAATTTTGTCCCGCCTGCTGGCTGCCAAGGGCATGGTCGTCGCCAAACACGAGCTCAAAGGGCAGGTTTGGAGCGACGTCAAAGTCACCGACAACGCCGTGGACCGCAAGCTGTCCGTCGTTAGGATGGCCTTGAAAGACGTGAGTGACCAGGTTCGATTGACCACGAGTTACGGCAAAGGCATCAGCGTTGAAACCATCGAACGGAAGGCGGGCGACGCCGCATAGGAGACCGATTCATGAATGACAACGTCGAACCCCGGGTCATTGAAGAAGAGACCATCCAAACTCTTCGGGGCCTGTTCGAAGACGAGAAAGAGGGGCAGACCTTCTTGAACGAGCTGATCGACATTTACCGGACCTCGGGCACCGAGACGGTCGCCGAGCTGAATCAGACGTTTGAAAAGGGTGATCTCGAAGCCCTCAGTCGCCAAGCCCATAAGCTGAAAGGCCTCAGTCGAAACATCGGCGCCCTACGCCTAGGCAACCTGTGCGCCGAGCTGGAGTTCGAAGCCAAGACGAAGTCCGCTTCCGTCCAGAGCGCGGCGGCTTCCCTCTGCCGCGAGCTCGCTCGAGAGTTTGAGACGTCGTGCGAGGCGTTGACGAAAATTTACTTCCGCGCCTCCTGAACTTTTTTCTGAGGAGGATCCCCGTGCCGAGAGCGAAAGGAATGGCGACCCTCAAGGGCAAGATCGTCGCGGTGCTCGTGGTCAGCGCGCTGGCGTCGACCGGGGTCGCGACGGCGGGCATCGTGATGCTCCGCGACATCAATCTCCGTATCTCGGCGGCGGCGGACGTCGTCGCCAAACGCATGCGTTACGGTCTGGAGCTGAGCCAAGCCTTGACGAACGTCGATCGCGGAGAAAAGACGCTCATTTTGGCGCAAAGCGTCGAAGAGCTGGAGCGCTATCAGGGCCGTCTCGCCGACAACGTCCAGAGCGCCAAAGGCGCCGCCGAACGCTTGAGAGAGCTAGTCGACCAAGGAGGGGTCGAAAAATTGGAGCGCATCGCCGCCAATTTTTCCGCATACCTCAGCCTGCAAAGCCAACTCGTCACCCTGATTATCCTCGACCGCAGCCTGAAGGCCGACGTCCCAGCTAGTGCCGGCGGCCTAGGCTTCGCCGCGCTCGATGAGCGCGTGGCGGCGGCGGCGCATGCCTGTGCGTCACGGCTGAAGAAGCAGGCCAACATTCGCGACGCCAACTGCGTCGCGATCGGCGCGGAAATCCGCAAGCTCTTGCAGCCGCTCATCCTCAGCAAAGACAACGTGATCATTTCCTACGCCTACGGCGAAGCCCAAGCCCAGTCGAGGGCCGGCAAGCCGATGATGTATGCTGAAAGGGTGGCAGAGGTCGGCCTCAGGCTGAAAGACCTCGAAGCCAACGTCAAAGACGACGACCAAGGTCTCTTCAAGCCGTTCCGTGAGATCCTCGCCAGCTGGGTCGAATACCAGGCGAAGATCGGACTGCCGTCGAAGACCAACGCCGGCGGCGTTTCCCTGTTCGAAGTCCGGTCGAAGGGTTCCCTGATGGTACGGGAAACCGAAGACTTGATCAGCGCCTTGGTTTCGGCGAACGACAAGGCCCTGGCCACCGAGAAAGACCGGAGCGACAGGACCTATAACCACGGCATCATCTTGCTTTTCTCCTTGAGCGCCGTTTGCATCGCCTTTTCCAGCACCGTCGGCCTGGTGATTCTCGTCGGCATCCGGAAGCGCCTGAAAACCTTGAGCGGCATGGCGCGACGCTTGGCGGCAGGTGATTTCTTGGTGCGGACCGATCCCAATCCCATGGACGAGATCGGCATGCTCGCGACCGCGCTTAACTCGATGGCCAAGAAGCTTCACTCCTTCACCACCGAGCTCGAGGTTGCCAAGAAGGACGCGGAGACGGCCAACCACGCCAAGAGCGAGTTCCTGGCCAACATGAGCCACGAGATCCGGACGCCGATGAACGGCGTCGTCGGGATGACGGAACTCCTGGCCGAGACAACGCTGACCACGCAGCAGCGCGGCTTCGTCGAGCGGATCCAGGCTTCGGGCGAGACTCTGCTCACCATCGTCAACGAAATCCTCGACTTCTCGAAGATCGAGGCGGACATGCTGCAGTTGGAGAGCTTAGAGTTCGATCTGCTGCCGACCGTCGAAGGCATCTGCGAGATGCTCGCCGTGAAGGCGCAGGCCAAAGGCGTCGAGCTGCTCTGCCACATCGCCGCCGACGTGCCGCGCCGCTTGGTCGGCGATGCCGGCCGCCTCCAGCAAGTTCTCCTGAACCTAGTCGGCAATGCGGTGAAGTTCACGTC
>JAYWBY010000365.1:0-4793 GCA_043781115.1 Pseudomonadota bacterium | reverse complement strand
GGCCAAGATGATGCTCAGGCGTTTCAGCTGCCCGAGTTTGTCTTGGACGACCAGCGAGTGCAGGAGCGCCGTGCAAAAGATCCACGGGATGAAGCTCGAATTCTCAACCGGGTCCCAGGCCCAGTAGCCGGACCAACCGAGTTCGACGTAGGCCCAGCGGCCACCGAGGATGATGCCCGCCGTCAGCGCACACCACGCCCACATCGCCCAGCGCCGCGTCGTCTTTAGCCAACCTTCGGTGATGTCGCCGTAGCAAAGCGCCGCCAAACCGTATGCGGCCGGGATCGCCAACGACGTGTACCCCGTGAACAAGGTCGGCGGATGAATCGCCATGTAGGGATTCTGCAGGAGTGCGTTCATCCCTTGGCCGTTGTCGTGCGCCGGAAACGTCCGCAAGAACGGGTCGGAATGGCTGACGAGCAGGTAGAACATCCACGCCATCACCGCCTGGAGGCTCCCCGCGACGTAGGGCATGATGTGCTCGTTGTCCTTGCTCGCCGTCCAAAGCGCGATCGTCGAATAGATGCTGATCAACAGCGTCCACAAAAAGTGCGAACCTTCCAGCGACGACCAGAAGGACGTGAAGGTGTAGATCTTCGGCAAGTCGTTGCTCGAGTTGCGGAAGATGTACTCGACCGAATAGTCGCGTTGGAAGAGCAGGTACCAGAGAATGCCGGCGGCGCAGACCGCCATCACGCACGCCGCCGTGGCGGCAAGGCGCGACGACCGGTAGAGCCGGCGGTGGCGCCAGAAGGCCGCGAGCACTGCCGAGACGACGCCGTAGCAAGCCGAGATCGAAGCGAGGAGCAGCAAGTAGAAGCCAAGGTCGGCGAGCATCAACGACTCCGAAGCTGGAGAATGAACTGGTCTACCACTTGACCACCGGCGGCATCGAAACGAAGATCGCCTCGATGTTGCCCCCCGACATTAAACCGAATTTGGTCCCCCGATCATACACTAAGTTGAACTCCGCATACCGGCCTCGCCAGTAAAGCTGAGCTTCCTTCTCTTCGGGCGTGAACGGCAGGTCTTTCCTTCTCTGCAAAATCTCCGGATACACTTTGACATAAGCGGAGCTGACGGCATCGAGGAAGCCCAAGAGCTCGCTAAACTCGCCCTTTAAGTAGTCAAAGAAGATGCCGCCAACGCCGCGCATCGACTGGCGATGGGGAATGTAAAAGTATTCGTCGCACCAGGTCTTATACTTTTCATAAACTCCGGCGCCGCGCCCGGCACAGGCGCCCTTCAGCGCGGCGTGAAACGCCGCCGTATCGTCCTCGTACTTGACGAACGGAGTCAGGTCGGCGCCGCCGCCGACCCAAAACGTGTCGCCGACCTCGAGGAGCCGCACGTTCATGTGCGCGATCGGCGCCTGAGGGTTGTACATGTGGGCGATCGTCGACACTCCGGCGGCAAAAAAAGGCTTGCCCTTGTGCTCGCCTTCGATCGCCGGATAAGCGTCGCCACGCACCGCCGAGACGTTGGCGCCGGCCTTTTCGACGACTTCGCCGCGCATCAAGCCGATGGTTCCGCCGCCCGGCGCCGCGCCCGACGGATTTGGCTCACGATTCCAGGGCTTGCGCGTAAATTTGGCGTCTCCGTCGAGGGCCTCGAAGGCCTCCCCCAAACGGTCCTGAACCGAGCGAAAAAGAGCGGCCGCCGCGTCTCGTTGAGCGTCCGAAAGGATCATTTGCACACCATCGAGCTTGGTCCTCCCGGAGAGGAGCTTGCAATGCCACCCGAAGTCCGATAACACCTTCGGCTAAGGGGGCTCAAAGGCCGTGCCACCGAGCCGCCAGGCCGTGCCGATATCCCCGTAAACATGGGCGAAAACTTGCCAAGCGTATACGTTAAAACCCTCGGATGCAAGGTCAACTCGTTCGACAGCCACGCGCTGGCGAACCAGTTCGCGGCGCGCGGCTACGAGCTGACCGAGACGCCGGCAGGCGCCGACGTGACCGTGGTGAACACCTGCAGCGTCACCGCCAATGCCGACCGCGAGGCGCGGTATTTGGCGCGCCGTTTCCGCCGCGAGTCGCCGCAGACGGTGCTGGTCTTCACCGGCTGCTACGCGCAAACCGACTCCGCGCGCCTGGTCGCGATGAACGAAGTGGATTTCGTCATCCCGAACGAAGCCAAGGACCGCCTGGTCGGCATCGTCGACGAGGGCTTGGAGCAGCGCCGCCAAGGCGGCATTCCCGAGAAGATGCCGAGCGGGGTAAAGGTCGTCGCAGACAACCGCCAAACGCACTTCAAATCGGCCGTTACCTTCTTCGACCGCGCCGACTCAGAGCAGACGCGCGCCTTCGTCAAGATCCAGGACGGCTGCAACGGCTTTTGTTCGTATTGCTTGATCCCGTACGCACGCGGCGCCAGCAGCAGCGTGCCGGCTACGCGCGTCGTGGAAGAGATCGGCCGCCTGCTCGACGCCGGCACGCCCGAGATCGTTTTGACGGGGATCCACATCGGCGATTACGGCCGTGACCTGGCCGAGCATGCAGGTGAGGCCAATCCGATCGTCGGCCTCGTGCAGGACATTTTGGCGCTGCCGGGAATGCGACGCTTGCGCATCTCGTCGCTCGAGCCGCGCGAGCTCAGCCCTGAGCTTGCCGACCTTTTGGCCGCCAATCGCCAACTGGTATGCGACCACATGCATTTGCCACTGCAATCGGGCGCCAACCGCATTCTGAAGATGATGCGCCGGAGCTACGACACTGCAGGGTACACTGACGCCGTCGAGCGCTTCCGCCGGCACTTCCCCGAAGCGTCGATCGGCGCGGACGTCATCCCGGGCTTCCCCGGCGAGACCGAGGCCGAATTTGAAGAAACATTGGCCTTGGTGGAAAAACTCGAGCTCAGCTACCTCCATGTCTTCCCTTACTCGAAACGCCCGAACACCTCCGCGGCTCGTCTGACCGGTCACCTGGGCGGCGACGTCGTGCGCCACCGCGCCGCCGAGTTGCGGAAAGTTTCGGATCGCCTCGCGGCGACTTACGCGCGCCGCTTCATCGGTCGCTCGCTTCCCGTGTTGTGGGAAAAGGACGTCGACTCTGCCGGCCGCCGCCTTGGTCGCACGCCTAACTACCTCTCCGTCGTCGCCCCCGCGGGCCTCCAACCGGAGGCCGGATCGATCACGCCAGCTTTGCTCAAGGGCTTTGTTGAACAAGGCCGGCTCCTGGCCCGGTCTCTCTCATAATTCGCTAGACCCTGCTTATCATTGGTATTGATCGTCGAAAAAAATAAACGCCAACGATTGCTGGGGCCTGGATTCGCGACGAGTTATCCACAGGCGCGCTTCGCTCCAAGCCATTACTCTGAAAGATATTTCCGAGGCTCCGAAAAAATGCGCGCGAGCCTTCGCCGAGGCGTGCAGAATCCCACGACTCTGCTAAAATCAGAAGCGATGGTGGTGGTGACACCCCGTCGCGGTAGAGGGAACGTCTCTCGAAATCGACGACACTCTTTGCCAAGGTTTATCTTCTCCGCAATGGAAGCCCGTCTCGACGAGACGGGCTTCACTTTTTTACGGATTCTTTTGTTTTACGAAAGTGCGGACTCAGCGGCGTCGCGCGCCATGACGAAAGCATGCAAGGCCGGCGCGCCGCCCTTGAAACTGTACGCCTCGAACCCCGCCTTCTGCATCTTCTCCGCGGCGACCGCGCTCTGCAGTCCTACTGGGCAATAGAGCACATAGCGTCGCTGCTTGTCATAGCTCCGGAAGTCGGTCAACAGCACGTGGAGCTCGCAATGCTGGGCGGCGGGATGGTGCCAGCCGTCGAACGCCGCGGCGGGCCGGCAGTCGATGATCACGGCTTCGTCAGGAAGCTCGGAAACGTAAAGGTACGGCATGACGAGATCGCTCGCGCTCAATTCTTTCAGAGTCAGCGTACGGCGGGTCGCCAAAGCTTGATCCAAGAGGTTGAAGTCGAAATCCTGCTCTTCCCGGGCCGCCGAATCCGGCCGGCAGCCGGTCACCGGTTTGTCGGGGACGAGCTGGCAGTATTCCTGGATTCCCGCGGACAGGTCGTAAGTGCCGATGCGTTTGGCGAAGCGCAGGATCTCTTCCTTGTCTAAGCCGACGACCGGGCGAAAGATCGGCCGCGCGGTGACTTCTTCTATGGTGCAGAGGTTGCGGAGCGTCTGCGACGACACTTGGCCGATGCATTCGCCGGTGACCAGGGCTTCGGCGTGGCATTCGGCGGCGAGGCGGTCCGCGACGCGGTAGAACATGCGTTTTAGGATGACCTGGGCGTGGGACGGCTTCACCTTCAAGCGGATCGCTTCCGCGACGGGCATGAAATCTACGACGTGGAGCTTAGGCTTCGTGCCGTGTGACCATTCCGCCGCCAAAAATTTGGCGAGGCTCAACACTGAGCGCTCGTAGGCGGCTCCCGCCAAGTTGCAGAAAAGATATTCGACGTCCAAGCCACGCTTTTGCATCATCCAAGCGGCCACCGCCGAGTCGAAACCTCCCGACATCAAGCACAAGACCTTGCCCGAAACGCCGAGCGGCAGGCCGCCGGGTCCAGGGATTTTCGAGCTGAAGAAATAGACGTCGTCGTTGCGGACTTCGACCGAAACCTCGACCTCGGGCGAGCCCAGGTCGACCTTGGCGGCGAACGGGGCCAAAGCGGCGCCGCGGGCGCGCGCCATGTCCATCGAGGTGAACGAATGGTCGCCGACCCGTCGAGCACGCACGGCGAAGCTCTTGCCTCGCACCAGCTCTTGGTAAGCGGCGGCGCCGGTGCGGACGATGTCGTCGATGGTCGGCGGGCATTGATGTTCGACCTGGG
>JAYWBY010000364.1:0-4794 GCA_043781115.1 Pseudomonadota bacterium | reverse complement strand
ACCGACTACGCCGGCCGCGTCGACGAAGTCACGACGGTCACTTCCGCCAAGGGCGTGCAGAAATCCCAAGCCACCGAAGCCTCGCAAGTCGCCACGGCGACCTACGACAGCGAAGGCAAACTCACCAAATACTCTTCGGTCTATACGTCTGACTCGCGCTTCGACTGGGCCAACTCCGCCCAAGTCGCGGCTCAGACGAAGGCGCCGGCGCCGGCGCCGGCTCCGGCCCCGGCTCCCGGAGTCGTGCAACCGAGTGGTCAGATGAGCCCTCAGCCCGTCCAAGCCCACTAAAGGCGCTTGGTCCAGAACACCATCGGGTTCGCCACGTCCCGGACGCTACCGTCCGGGAAGATCGTCGGCCAGTGGTAGGCGAATTCGATGGCCGTCTTGACGAACCCATCGCGCCGCCAGATATGTTCCGGTGACTTGTAAGTCGCCGGCCTAAGGGGGTGATCGTCAGGCCGAACGACGATGGCGAGACAAAGATTCTCGTAGCCCCACTCCACGGCCAGGCGTTCACGCTCGCGGTAAATCGCCTCCGCAATGCCGCGTCGCCTGTAGGCCGGCTTGACGAGGATCTCGGCATAGTAATAGAACGTCGTCGGATCGAGTCCTGCCCGACGAAAGCGCTCGGGGCCTTCCGCTACGATTTCCGAGCTCGAGCAAAGCGGCGTCGCCGTCGCCACCGCCGCCAACTGCCCCTCGGCCAGCACCCGGATCAACATCGAACGAGGAGCGTCGGCATAGGCCGCCAGGTAGCTCTCTTCGTAAGCCATCGTGCCTTCGTACAAGTAGGGGAAGGCCCGGAAGCCCTCGAGGCGGAGAGCCGCCACGTCGCGGACGTACGGTCGGATGGCGGCGCCCAAATGCGTTTCGAAGCGCAGCGCCCCATCATCCGACAGCATCTAAAAGCCCTCGAAACCGCTAGTTGCGGTGATGCTTGAAGAGATCGACCAAGTGCTTGCGGTTGAGTTTCAACATTTGCTCTTGGAAAGTGTGCATGACTTCGATGACTTCCCGACCGGGCACCCGAAAGAGCGTCGCCAAGCGCGGCAACGAGTCGAGCGGCGGCAACGACACTCCCCGTTCCCAGTTGCTGATGAACTGAGCGGTAGAATATTGCAAGTGGTGGGCGACGTCCCATTGCGTCAAGCCGGCTTTGATCCGGCGTTCGCGCAGGAATTTTCCCACGGTCTTTCGCCGTAAATCGTTTTCTGTTTCTGCTTTCATTTGGCTATCCTTCGTTCCCGGCGGCGGGAGACTTTATTTGTCGGTCGGTCCGTACATTTACCTAGGTTGCCAGATAAAACTCGGTGCGGGGATAGCAGAATTCTGCCGTTTTTCAGAGCGCGCCACTTTTAATCTGTAAATTCGGTATGTTATGAGTTCGGCACGATGATGAGTGGGCGCTTCTGCGCGAGCATAGCGCGAAATGGCAGGCGACCGATGAAAAACGGTTTCGTGTGATACGCCTGATGCCGGCCGAAGAGCAATAAGTCGGCGCTGATGCTTGTCGACAAAAGTCCGACCTGCTCGTTGACTTCGCCGGTCAGGACATCGGTGAAGACGGCGCCGCCCGCCGCGTCCAGATACTCGCGGTGAATCTGCGCGCGAGCCTCGAGTTTGTCCTTCAGTTGGACGATCAAGGCGTCGAAGACTTCCTCGGCCGATGCCGCCACGTTCAGCGGCGTGTGCGACGACGCGGCCGCGGTGTTGAGCCCGGCTTTCAGGGTGTCGAGGCTCATGCCGTTCACGTGCACGTGATGGACCACGCTCGGTCCCATCGCCGCGGCCAACCCGAAGCCGAACGCCACAGCCGCTTCCGAGTCGAGCCCCAGGTCGTCCGCAAGCAAGAACTTCGGCGACTCGGTCGGAAACTCGGGCGTCAATTTGGTGTCGAGTACGCAAACCGGGACTGGCGAGCTGACCATCAGGGACAAGGCCGTCGAAAACCCGCGCGGCATGAAGCGCAGGTTGCCGTAATCGGCGCCGACCAGCAGCAGGCAACAGCCGGAGTCCAGCGCGGCTTCGGCCAAGGCCTCGACAGGTCGGCCCGCCAAGATCATGCGTTCGACGGTCAAGTCGGCGCCGAGGCTCTCGGCTATTTCGGCGAGATGTCCCTCGGCGCGGTCACGCGCGTTTGCTTCCACGGCTTGGGTGACGTTCCAAAGCGGGTCCTCGGCACCGAACGGGCGAGACGGCGGCACCGTCATCCAGGGTTCGATGACGTGCGCCAAGCACAGCCTTTTGCCGGTTTTTCGGCAGATCGCCGCCGCCGACCGCGCCAGTCCCATCGTATGTTGATCGAACGCGACCGCGACCATGACGACTTGCTGCTGATCCATGAATGAGTGTTGCATGACAAGCTCCTTGGTGGGGAACGGTCTGATCCATCTCGAGCGACTCATGAAGCAAGAGGAGTGCCAGCTTGTTCGACACCGCCGGATTTGGCCCTTTTCTTGCTATGAACTCGCCTAGAGTCCATCGTTAAGAAATAAATGGGAGGCATACCCATGAGATCCACTCCGACCTCGCAGGCGGAAATTCTCGTGGCCGTGAACTTCGACAAGACGACATCCGATCTCGTCCAAGCGGCCGCGATGCTTTCGAAAAATTCTGGCCAAATCGTGCGCCTCGTGCACGTCTTGTCGCGTGATCTCCCCCTTCACCACCCGATCGACGAAGTCGATTCGCCAGAACTTGCCTCAGACGCTTTTGGCCTTGGCGGGCCGTTGATGCTTGGCGGACGAATGACTCAAGCCAGTCACCTCTTGAACGACCTCGTATCGCGCTATAGCCAACCGAGTTTGGAGCTGACGTCGGAAGTCTTGGTAGGCGACTATCCCGACACGCTAACGGCGTTCGCCGCTGGCCGCGAAACGTCGCTGATCATCGTCGGCGCGGCGCGGCGCCAACCGAGCTTGCTCAAAGGTTGGCTCCGCCGCACGCACCGCTTGATGGCGCGCGCGGCGGTGCCAGTCCTCGTAATGCAAGGTTCGCGAACCCCTTCCCGGCTCGGAGAGGGCCGGCTGAGGGTGCTGCTGTCCGACGATTTGACGCCGTCTTTTTTACCCGCGATCCGCACTGTCACTGCCCTCGCCAGCTTGGGAGTCACCGCGGACGTCCTGCACATGCACGTCGAAGCACCGGCCGGCTCGACCGAGGACAACAACTCGCATCAAATCTGGCCCGGGCTGAACGTCGCAGATCGCCTTCTCGACGATCACCAAGATCACGTGCTCGACAAGCTCCGCCGCCGCGCCGGGGTGCTCAGAGCGAAGCTCGCGGACCGTTCTGGTACCTACTCGGCCGAACTGTGGAAAGGGAGCGTTCGCACGGAGATCGTCCGTGCCGCCAAGCTCCACCAAGCCGACATCGCGGTCTTCGGCCAACATCACTTTTTCAAAGGTTCGCCCTTTATCTTAGGCCAGATGCCCTTTGCGTCGATGCTCGGCATCGGAAGCGCGATCCTCGTGGCGCCGGGAGTCGAATCTCTCTAAAGGCGGAAAGCCACCTGGCGAGCGCCTGGTGGCTTTCCTTTTTCGCGCGGGCTTGGAACCTTCGAACTCTTGGGGGGGTCCCCGTAAACTCTCGTCCCGCACCTCGCACACTCCGAAACTAAGCCCGGAGTTAAGTGACGTATATTTTCACAGTTTCTGTGATGCCCACGTCGCTCAGGCACCTTTTAAGACTGCAAATCCAGTGCCAGATGTCACCGGCTGTCAAAAGTGACGATGCCTCGCCGCTTCGATGCGCCGCCGCGCCTTTTCAAAATTAATGACGTAAGCCGCGTCCACCGCTTCTTCGCCCGCCGTCTCCTCGTCGCCAAAATTTGGCGGCTCGTCGCCTGATTGTGCGTGCGCCAGCCACTCCTGCGGCATTTTGCGGAATTGGCGCCGCTCCTTTTGCCGCCGAAGGCTCTCGTCCAAGCGGTCCTTCAACTGGTCGATGCATGAGAAGAAGTTCGTGTCGTCTTCAGAATCCACCTGAATGAAATATCCTCCACCGTCGGCGACCTTGCAGCTGACGCAGTGACGCCCGCCTTCCAAGAAGAAGGTGAGATGAGCCTCGATCGGATTCAGTAAGTACCGACTGCACAGGCTACCGAGCTTCTTCTCCGCGTAAGCGTACAGCGGCAATGAGCTATCGATGTGCTTAAAATAGGCGCGCATCTCCATTTCATCCTCCTTGGTTGGCGTCCGTGCCAAAGAGTGACCAAAGCAAGGCCGATGCCAGCGGAGACGCTTCAGCCCGTCGCGTTTTTGGGAAAAAACCCAGCGAACAATGCTTTGAGCTCATCGTCGGGGCCGACTAGCGCCAGACCACAACGAAAGTCACGGCTCGGGGCCGGCTCGCTTCGGCACCAGGCGACGTCGAAGCTGAACTCGCGCTTCAGCGTCACGAAACGGAGGCGCGCTCCTTCTTGGACCGACTCTTTCAGCAAGACGCACAAGCCGTCGGGCGACAGGTCCAAAACCCGACAGACTAGATCCGCCTCGGTGTCGCCTCGAACCATCTTCACGGGGAGCAACGTCTCGACCTCGTAGCGGTTCGCGTCTCGGCGCTCGTTGCTAGGGTTTGGGCGTTTCATCGCTGACTGGCCTCCGGAGACTGGCGCTGGCGCCGTATCCTGGCTTCGGCGGCTTCGGGAAGTGACTTAATAATTATATATAATCATAGTGATACCAATATGTTGCTACTTGAGGCGGACCTCCCGTCATCCAAAACTCCGGCCGTTCTTTTGCTTCCGAGGTTCTTTACTTCTTTGAAAAATCGGCTGCGACGAGTCCGATT
>JAYWBY010000363.1:0-4806 GCA_043781115.1 Pseudomonadota bacterium | reverse complement strand
ATCAGGAGCGCCTCGTCATAGGATTCCCTGCGGGTTAACGCTAGGGCAAGATTTCGCAGGCCGCGAATGTAGGGACGGGTCTTGTGGTCGCCCCAATAGAGTTCCTTGCGAATCCGCTTGAGGAACATTTTGCGTCCAAGCAGAACTGTTTTTCGGAAACTCTCGATCGAGGCGTCGAGGTCACCGCGCTCCAAATGGATGAGGCCCAGGTAGTTGTGAGTAGGTTCAGTTTATTCCATGGTCCTACCGGCAGACAAATCCATGGGGCATCCGTCGCGGCATGGCGTTACCCGTTTCCATTTCCCTCACCCTCTAAGGGCTGTCGGGAAACGGAAACGGGTAACGCGCCACCGGCCTTCTTGCAGCGTTAGTTCAGGGCGTAGCCATTTTGGGTCCGATTGATGGCACCGCCGTCGAGCAGGTCTTTGAGCGTTTCACAGAGCGTCGCCGTGCGGATGCCACAGGAATCCCGCAGGGCGCTCAGGCTCATCGGCTCCATCTTTGCGGCGAGTGTCTGCTTGATTCTGTCGGCCGGCGTTGCCTTGACGGACGCCGGGGCGATGTTGTCGTCGGCGCCAGTCTGAATCTCCAGAGAAAGTTTTTCACCGTCCTCAATCAGAGCGACTGGGACTCCTGGCAGCGAGGCGGCGGCACGATGCTCGACGCTCAGAGATAGATGCCCCGATGGGGTACGCCGCATGTAGAGATTTGAGTCGCCCCAAGCGTGAAATTCCGAGGAGCCGCGCAGGGCTTGACCGGCGCGCATGCCGCCACCGCTCTTTTTGGCGTGGTGGACGACGAGGATCGAGGTCTTGTGGCGCTTTTGTATAATGCGCAGATTTCCCAGGATCGCCGCGACTTCGCTGCTGGAGTTCTCGTCAATCCGATGTAAGCGGACGAAGGGATCGAGAATGAGCAGCCTCGGACGCAGCGTCGCCACGGTTTCGTCCAACGATTCCAGGTCTTTTTGTTGGTCGAGCCGAAGGCGCTCCGCCGTAATGACCTGGATGTCGCAGGCGGCGAGGCTGACGCCGCGCGCGGCGGCGACACCCATGAGCCTGGTCTTGACGATGCGAGGGGAATCTTCGGCCGCATATAGCAGCACCCGGCCAGGATTGCTGACCTGATAGCGGCCGAGGCATGGCAGCCCCGACGAGATGGCGACGGCCATGTCGAGGCTTAGAAAGCTTTTGTAGCACTTGGGCTCGCCGCCCAAAATGCCGACGGCCTCTTCGCCCCAAAGCCCGTCCACAAGCCATGAGGTTTCCGCTGTTTTGTCTTCGAGTTCTGCGGCCCTAAGGTAAGGAAGCATGGTCATTTTCCGCCTTTCGTCTTCGACGGTCGCGCCTTCGATGGCTGGTACATTTCAAAAAAACTTTTCTCGTCGATCTGGGCTTGTTCCGTGGCGACAGCTCTCGCCAAAAGTTCGTCGCACGTCGTCATCATGGTGCTGGGGTTGCCGCCGGAGTGGGCGACGATGGCCTCGATGATACCGGGGGTCATCAGCTGCCGATTGCCGGCGGCCGTCAAGGTGTGCTCCAGCATCTTTGTCAGGTCTTCGTCAGAGAGCGGGGCGAGCGTCAGTTTCACCCTTTGCCGCCGCGCTAGAGGCAGTAAGTCCGGTGCTTTGAAGCGCTCCACAAGACGGAGGTCGCCGGCTAAAACGACGGTCAAAATGCGCCGAGAATCAAATTCGTCGGCCATGAGCAGCCTAAGTTCCGAGAGCGCCACCGACGGCATGTCTTGACTCTCGTCGATGAGCAATACGGGCCGTAGCAAGGTCGACTCAATATGACTTTTCCACTTCTTCCGCAGGGATTTGAAGCCGCCAAAGCGGTTAGAGGCGCGTAGTTCGATGCCGAAGAGCTCGCCGATCTCCCGGTAGAAGTCAGACAGGCCGCTCTGCGGCCTGTCGATACGGGCCACGGTGACCTCGCGCAGGCCCTTGAGCTGCTCGTCGATGAGTCGAAGCACCACGGACTTGCCCTGCCCGGGATCGCCCATTACCGTGGCAAATCCTCCGTCCATTACCAGATTTTCGACGCGCCAGATGAAGCTGTCGAGTTCGGGGCGCTTGTAGAGCGCCTCGGTCGGTACGTCCGGCTGGAAGGGGTTCCATTTGAGTCCGTAGAGGGATAGGAGCTTTTTATTGTTGAGCGTCATGGTCTTCTGCCTTTTGTTTGTTGGAGTCGTCTTTGGGCAAGTAGGCTGGCATGCCGATCGTGGCATGCGTCTCCATCAGTCGTCTCAGCAGCGCCGGTAGCTCGGTCGTCACCGGCACCACATCGACTAAGACCGGGTTTTCGACGAGGCGTCGCCGCCCGTCGGCATTCTTAGCCTTATCCACTGGATAGATTCGCCCCATGGAATCGCCAGTGCGGAAGTCGACGAGATGCACGTAGCTCATGTCCCAGAAGGCATACTTCAGCGTCAGCTTTTCGAGGTGGCGAAACCGCGATGGAATCTCGTAGCGGTGGCCATCGAGGCTGATCGTGCCGTCGCTCCGACGTTGTGTCCGCGTCACTTCGCGTAAAAAATAATAACGCAGGGTTTCGCTTGCCGGGCATGGGCGGCCGACATCCTTGCCGTGGGCAAAGCGGTCGATCGGTTTTTCCTTCGTCTCGTCGTGGACGACGCGGTTGTATTCCATCTCCGCCCAGGCCTGAGTGATGTCGTTCAGCTGCTTCAGAGTCAGGTTTTTCTGCCCTTCAAGCATCGCCATGAGCCTGCCTTCGACACGGGTCCAGACAAATTCGCACTTGCCGTTTTGCTTCGGGGTTCGGGGGCGCGTGCGATTCGCCTCGATGCCAAGCCGGGCTAAGCCCTCGGTGAATTCCTCCGAGATCATCGCGCCACCATTGTCATTCAAGAGCTCACGGGGAATCTGCCGCTTGGCTAGAGCCTGCGAAAAACCGTGGACGAGGCAGTCCGCCGTCTCTTCCAGGTACCACTGCATGTGACAAGCGAGGCGTGAATGATCGTCGAAAATACCGAGCAAGATCGCCGGCGCCCAAGTTCCGTTTGCCACCAGGACCTTCGTCGGATTCTTGTGGAAATCTAAATGCCATAGACTATTGACATATTCCGCCTCGTAGCTCCGGGTTTCCTGCTCTTCATTCTGGTTGAGCACCAGCTCCGCGCCCTTCGGGTTGCGCGGCTTCTTGCGCTTGAAAAATCCGAGCCCCTTCATGTAACGACGTACCGTCGGATAGGACGGCGGCGTGCCGAGCCCCTTGTTTTCGATCTCGACTCGCAGATTGTCGGCGTGCAGTTGGTAGCACCAGTAGGGAAACCGTGCATACTGAATCAAGAGCAGCTCGGCGATCCCGTCGACGATTCTTCTGCTCTTGCCGACATCGCTCCTCGTCTTTGAGCGTAGTCGCCCCACCGGATCTACCTTTTCGTTGCGCGCGGCGTAGTACCAGCCTTCGATGGTCGAAAACTGGAAGCGCTTGTCTTTGCCGCTAATCGGGTGCCGCCACGGCTTCCCGGCCAAAAGTCGAAGCTCCGGCGCCAGCTCACCTGTGCCTGGCGGCGACGCCAAGAGCTGACCGACCACCGAATACCGAAATTCCGCCCACAGGCGGTGAGGCGATTTTGCCCCCGTCTCCTTCTTCACATCCATTTCTCCTGCCTTAGTCGTTAAGGGCGTCGGAAATACAGCCGGCGCATCGAGAAATGGTGTTTACAATTTCGACCAAAACCCCGAAAGGCACGTACTCTGCGTGAAATTACCCCCGGCAGATGCCCACGGACGTACGCCGCAATTTCGGACGTAGCGGCGCCAGAAAACGCAGCAGCGTCGCGACGATCTCGCGGGTGACGTCGATCTTGCCTTTGTAATGATCAAGCAGCGCCTGCGGTAGGTTGTCCTCCGACAGAGACGGCATAAACTCGCCGCGCCGTACTCGCCAGAGTGGCGAAGCGATAAAGACATCACGCCACCACTTGATCCATCGCTGGACCGTCTGCCGACTGACGTTGAGCTGCACCGCTAAAGTTGCCATGCGCTCACCGGAAGGACCGTGGTTCAGCGCCGCCAAAAGGACGATCACGAAGCTCACGTAGCTCATGCCGCGCAAGAAGCGGACCGATTCGGGAGTCAATCGGGCCCGGCAGCCGTCCACCCGACAGCACAGACTGAAGCGTCGTCGGCATTCCTCGTCGACACCACTCGGCAGACCGTGGCCAGACCGCCAAAAATCGGCGCGATCGAGCTTGCCTCCGCAATGAATGCACGCCTTTTTGTGCGCCTCGGCGGCGATAGAGCGGTCAATTTTCAGGAGAAAAGAGAAAAGGGCGGGTTGCGAAACGAAATCGGTGTAATTGATGGCTGAGCCTCCGGTGTTGCAACGGGAGACTCAGACCTCTTCGCGCAGCTTTCAAGCTGATCGAGGGGGTTTTCTTTAAGCCATGGAATAGTTTAGGCGAAATTTAGGCAGGAAGGCGTGAAACGCCCTGAACGAATCTGGCTCTGTTCAGATATTGCGCAAATAGGGCTTGATCAACTCATCGGCAATCTTTAGTCGACCGCTCCACCGATCGGGCCAGCCATGAAGTAAGTGCGACCATTCTAATTCGAAGCCGCCTTCGCCGTTGTAAACGATCACTTCTCCCGTCCGCCAGGCGTTCTTGGCGTCGTAGTCCGGATAGAGGCAGGCGACGTTCGACGACGTATAGCGATAGCTGATCTTGTCGAGGCCAGCTTCTTGGGCGAGTTTGGCGATGGTCTTCTTCAGCGGCCTTAGTCCGCTGTACTTGGAGACCCAATCATCGAGCTCAGCTTTTACCCAGCCGGCGGTATAA
>JAYWBY010000362.1:0-4815 GCA_043781115.1 Pseudomonadota bacterium | reverse complement strand
CTCGACATCGGCAAGGACCCGCGAGTCGAAGGCTTCGCGGCCTCCGGAAATGAAGTGCGCTTTCGTCGGATCGCCGATGGTCACTGAGTCGAAGCCCTTGAAGCTCGGGTGAAAGTGGTCGACGTTTAGGACCGTGTTTCCCCAATAAGCGACGACTTCGAGAAGGCGGCCTTCGCTCGCCTCCCGCGCGGCTTTGGCGCGGAAGAGCGTGGCTTGCGCCGACACGGCTTTGGCTTTCGGGCTGGCGACCCGGAGCGTCAGCTTCGCCGCGCCGATTTCCAAGACATCGCCGGCCCGCACTTCGGCCTCGATGACGACGCGTTGGCCGTTGAGTTTGACGCCATTCAACGTGCCGAGGTCGGTCAGCCGCCAGGTATCGTCGTCCGCCCGCTCGAGCATGGCGTGGATAGGCTCGACGCCCGCCTCCGCCAAGATCAAGTGGTTCGACGGCAAGGAGCCGATCATGACCGTCTGGCCCTTGGGCCTGAGCGACAGTTCGCGTTTACCCGGCGATAAAACCTCTATGGCCAAAGACATAGAAACTCCCTGGCGAGCGCGTTTGAAACGCAAGCAGTGGGCTCTAACTAAAAAACCGGTGAATTCAGCGGGAAAAGAGACGAGAAAGTGCATCCCGGTTTGTTGGTGGCTACCCTTCCTTGCGTATGGACGGCGTCGCTCCTGACGTGTCACCCCGAGAACTAAAATCACTTATCGGCAAAAATGCCGAAAACTTTAGCTAAACGCCAAAGTGTTGCGGTTTTGCCAAGTTGTCGGGTCGTCGGATTTAGGGGCTTGGGGTCTTACTCTTCGTATTCGAACGTTTGGGGATCGGTCTTGTCGCTGACCGCTTTGTCCTTGTCGTCTTCGTAGAATTCGACGTCGCCGTCGTCATCGAATTGCGCCAATTCCTTGTCGATTTCCTCTTCCGTCTCGACCTGGGACGGACCTAACTTGGACTTCGTTGCGCCCGGCTTCGTCGCGGTGGCTTTTTTGGGCGCCGGCGTCGCGGCGTGCATGAACGATTCGCCGCCCCTGCCGCTCTCGACGGTGGCGAGGAGCGGGTCATAGCGCTCCGCCTTAACCGGGTGCCGCAGCAAAGTGTCGCGAACCCAGCGTTGCACGTGTTTTCCGGGGTCTCTCGTCGCCGCGACCATATAGAGGTCGCGCAAGTCGTCGTTTCTTCGGTCGATGCCTCTCAGCACGATCAGGCGGCCTTTTTCATCGAGGAGGCGCACGACCTGCCGCAAGATGAAGGCCTGGCCGGCATTCGGCTTCCGGATGAAGCGTTCGAAGAAATCGGCAACGAGTTCCGAGCGGGCGTTCGCCAAGGCGCCTTCAAGCGATTGGAGGGACACTTCGACGTTGAACTCGGCCAAGCCGACGGCGGCGAAGCCCCGCGTCCAAAACTTCTTCTCCTGCATCGCGTCCCAAAGGATGACGTCGCTGCCACGGAAGCGGTGTTTGCGCACTTCCTGAACGGTCTTGTGACGCTGATAGGTGAAGCGGTGCGCCATTCCGGCCCTGAGCACCTCTTCTTCTTCTGGCGACCAAAAGCGGTTGAGTGGGGCGCGCGCGCCGAGGATCTTGTTTGGCAGCGTCCAATACGGGTTGCCGACTACGGCCGTTTTCAGCGCGGGCCGAGCTGGCGCCACCGCTGGTTTGGTCGCGACCGGGCGCAGGTGGCGTTTGGGCCGGTGATCGACAGTTTCGGGCGCTTGTTCCGGCCAAAAGTGATTGATCGCAACCAGCGGGGTCCGGTGTTCAACGAAGTTTTCATAGGCGAAGAAGCCGCCGACGGCGAGGACGACGACTACGGCAACATAAAGGACGGGGTGCGGACTGGTCGATGGGCGTTCGAGTTCGACGAGTTCGCTGAACTCTTGGTCAGGCGCCAACTGCTGTTGGCCCGCGAAGTCGGCATCGCTGATGTCCCAAAAGTCGCCGCCGCCGTTCGGTTGCTTCTGGAGCTTCAAGTCCGGCAACGCGGCCGTCTGGCCCTGGGCGTGAGGGTCGTCGAGGTTGTAGGCGGCTTGCACGCGAGACTCCTTTGCCGCGGCTCAAGATGGCGGCAGAGAGTCTTTCGATGTTTTTCATAAAAAGTTTAGGAAAAAAATACATATTCTATTTAACTTTTAGAAAGTTATTAGATAATTGTCATGAATTTCAATGCACTCTTCGCCCCGGCTAAGATTTGGTCCGTCGCGACAAGCGGAACTTTAGACTTGAAATTAACGGGTTATATGGCATAAAAGGCGTCTTCCTGGCAGCTACCCGTTCCCGCACATTAACCATTAGGGTTTTGGCTCATGGCATCTACCGGCAAAATGGAATTCGTCCGCAACATCGGCATCTCCGCCCACATCGACTCGGGCAAGACGACGCTCACTGAGCGCATCCTCTTCTACTCGGGTCGTATCCATAAGATCCAAGAGGTCCGCGGCTCGACCGGTGACGGCGCCACGATGGACCACATGGAGCTCGAGAAAGAGCGCGGCATCACGATTACGTCGGCCGCGACCACGGTCTCGTGGGGCGACTACGCCATCAACATCATCGACACGCCGGGCCACGTCGACTTCACCGTCGAAGTCGAGCGCTCCTTGCGCGTCCTCGACGGCGCCGTCCTCGTCCTTTGCGGCGTTTCGGGCGTGCAGTCGCAGTCGATCACGGTCGACCGCCAAATGAAGCGCTACCGCGTCCCCTGCCTTGCCTTCATCAACAAGCTCGACCGCCAAGGGGCCAACCCTTACCGGGTTTCCACGGCTTTGCGCGAGAAGCTCGGCCACAACGCCGTGATGATGCAGATCCCGATCGGCCTCGAGAACGACCACGACGGCGAGATCGACCTGATTGAAATGAAGGCCTACTACTTCGACGGCGAAAAGGGCGAGAAGATCCGCAAGGCAGAGATTCCCGCCGAATACCTCGAGAAGGCCAAGGAATACCGCGGCATCATGCTCGACAAGGTGTCGATGTTCTCGGACGAAATGACCGAGCTCATGCTCGACGAGAAGGAAGTCTCGGAAGACCTCTTACACAAAGTCATCCGCGAAGCCGTGATCAAACGCGAGCTAACGCCGGTGTTCATGGGCTCCGCCTACAAAAACCGTGGCGTACAGCTCTTGCTGAACGCCGTCGGCCGCTATTTGCCGAGTCCCCCGGAAGTGCCGAACTACGGCACCGACATCAAAACGGGCGAGAAAATCGAGATTCCGTCGGACGTCACCAAGCCCTTGATCGCCATGGCGTTCAAGATCTCGGATGACCAGTACGGTCAGCTGACTTACACGCGGATCTATCAAGGCACGCTGCGCAAGGGCGACTCCGCGCTCAACCCGCGGACCGGCAAGACCCAGCGCATCGGTCGCTTGGTGCGCATGCACGCCGCCGAGAAGGAAGAGATCAACGAAGCGTCGGCCGGCGACATCATCGCCATGGTCGGCGTCGAGTGCGCCTCCGGCGACACGTATTGCGACGAAAAAGTGAACGTGACGATGGAAAGCATGTTCATCGCCGAGCCCGTCATCGAGCTCGCGATCAAACCCGAGAAACAAGACGACCTCGTCAAGATTTCGAAGGCTCTCAACCGCTTCATGAAGGAAGACCCGACGTTCCGCGTCCACGTCGACGCCGAATCGAACGAGACCATCATCCGCGGCATGGGCGAGTTGCACCTCGAGATCTACGTCGAGCGGATCAAGCGCGAATACAAAGCGAACGTCATCATCGGCCAGCCGAAGGTGAACTACCGCGAAGCACCGACCGTCATGGCCCACTTCGACTACAAGCACAAGAAGCAGACCGGTGGTTCCGGCCAGTACGCGCACGTCGTCGGTCGCCTCTTGCCGCTGCCGGAAGATGCGCCGCAAACGTACTTGTTCGAGAACAACTGCGTCGGTGGCTCGATCCCGAAAGAATTCATCCCTGGTTGCGAGAAGGGCTTCGCCGAGTCCGTGGTCAAAGGCCCGCTCGGCGGCTTCCAAGTGATTCGCACGCAGATCTCGCTCGACGACGGTGGCTTCCACGCCGTCGACTCCTCCGAGATGGCGTTCAAAATCGCCTCACGCCAAGCATTCAAAGAAGCCTTCCTGGCTTCCGAGCCGGTCTTGCTCGAGCCGATTATGCGAGTCGAAGTGGAGACGCCGACGGACTTCCAAGGTGGCGTGCAGGGCGACCTGTCGTCCCGCCGCGGTCTGTTGCTCGGTAGCGACATGCGCGACAGTTACGCAGTCATCATCTGCGAAGTGCCGCTGTCCGAGATGTTCGGTTACTCGACGGACCTTCGTTCGGCAACCCAAGGCAAGGCGACGTTCTCGATGGAGTTCGCCAAGTACAAGCCGGTCCCGCGCAACATCCAAGAGCAAATCGTCTCGAAATACCGGGAAGAGCAGGCCAAGGGCTCGGCAAAGTAATTTTTACCCAGCAACTTTAGCCCAGGATTCGCGAGGATCCTGGGCTAAAGCTTTTTGGGGACGCGCCGATTGCATGGGTATGAAAAAGAACTCGCCACAAGATCCAGGCTCCCCCGCGGCGAAACCCGCGCGCGGCGGATTGCGTTTGGTGCACGACGCCGACGCCAAGCCAAAGGCCGAGCCGGTCGTCGAGGTCGCGCCGAAACGCCGTCAGAGCGTGTTCGCGCAGTTCATGAACGCCTATGCCGACTCGATCGATCAGGATATTCGCGTTTTGCTGGAAGTTTGAGCGCCTAGTTGTCTGGTGGCAGCTCGCTTTCTATATGACAAAACTATTTGTCATAGGTATAATCAATGCCTAGATCTCGAGGGAGGCTTAGGCACCATGATCGCATCGCCGGCA
>JAYWBY010000361.1:0-1622 GCA_043781115.1 Pseudomonadota bacterium | reverse complement strand
CATCGCGAAGCCGAGTCCGAGCGCCGGCGTCAGCGGCACGGAAGATCTGGAAGCCGCGATCACCGATCCGAGCGGCGAGAACATGCGTGTCGGTTGGTTCGTCGGCAAAGGCAAGGTGAAAAACCGCCGCGCCCGCGTCACAAAATGGGAAACGGAAGGCTCCGGAGTGCAGAGCCTGCTCGTGACCGTTCGCGGAGCCAAATCCGGCGCCTTCGCCTTCAAAGCGGTCGACGTCAACGTCCAGTAAAACGCCGAGGCAAGGCGAGGTTCAAGCGGTGATCACGTAGGGTCGCCGCCAGTCCCATCGTCACGCGCGCCAGCCCGCGAAAGTCGAGCTTGTCGGCCGTGTCCTCGGTCGTGTGATAATACGGATACCGGAAGGGTGCCGTGTCGGTCACCATCACCGCCGGGATGTTTTTCCGCCAAAAGGACCAGTGGTCGGACCAACCGGCGCCTTCGATGAAATCGGGCAGTGACACCGCGCCAGCCGGAAAGTTCGTCACCCGGCGAAAACCTTCGAGCCACTGCCGCGTCAGGCCTCGCGAGCCGAGGTCGCCGACGATCGCTATGAAATCTCCGACGGTAGGATAAAAGTGGTCGAGCGGCGTGGGATAAAGCTGCGAATCAGCCTCCTTTGTGTAGTATCCCATCGTTTCGAGGCTGATCATCGACGCCACTTCACTCCGCTCCAAGGAGTCGGCGAAGACGACGCTGCCCATCGCCCCAGTCCGGTACTGTGGTGCTTCCTCGTTGGTGAAGGCGACGAACCTGAGTGGCCAGCTGAGCGGGTGCGCCTTCAAGAGGCGCGACAGGACGAGCATTGTCGCGACGCCCGACGCATTGTCATTGGCCCCCGGCGCCTCAAGGTAACTGTCGTAATGGGCGCCTATGATCACGCAAGGCAACCCCGGCGTCGTCCCGGGCAGCTCGACGGACAAATTGTGGCTCTTGCCATCGGCAGATGGGACGACCTGACGTTTCACTTGATAACCAAGGTTCGTCCACTGCTTTTCGATGTAGTCGGCGGCGGCGGCCAAAGCCAAGGGATGTCGGCTGACATTGCGCGCGCCGATGTCCGCTGCCAGAACGATCACGTGCCGTTCGAGCTCTTCTTTGATCGTCAGCTCATCCGCCGTCTCTAGTTCTTGCTTCAACGAATAGTCGTGGTCCGGAAACTTCAGCCAAAGGACCGGCGCCACGACCAAGAAAACGCCCAAGGCCCCAAGGCCAAGGCCAACTATCCCTAGCCTAAGAAAAATTCGCGCCGCGGGTCGCATGGATGCCTCAATAAAACGGGTCGTTGGTCATCAATAGCCGCGGCCGCATGACCGACAAGACTTCGTCGCCCGGCTCGAGCTTTGTCGCGGTCGTCTTACCGAGATGAACTCCCGACATCTTCAAGGCTTTGAGCTCGATCGCGGGATCAAGTTTCGGGAGCTCGCGCAGCTGATCCTTGGCCGCGACGAGAAAATGGTCGTTGCCGTCGCCGTAGCCGGCGTAGCGTGGGAATCCCGCGGCGGCGAGCGTCGACCGGACGAGCGCAAAGAGTTCGCGGGACCTCGGCTCGACCAAGTCGAACGGCGACCCGACGCCGACCAAACCGCCCGGCTTCAAGCTGTGCT
>JAYWBY010000360.1:0-31253 GCA_043781115.1 Pseudomonadota bacterium | reverse complement strand
GAGAGCCGACAGCGCGGCGCTCTCGGAATTGAGTTCGGCGGCGAGGCATTTCAGACTCATCGGCGAGGCGAGAAAGGCTTCGAAGAACTCTTGAAATTCCTCAGCGCGCGCGACGATTTTCTCGGGTTCCCACGGCACCGTCTCCGTCGCCACTGGCGCCCGGCTCAGCGCGTCCGCGAGGATTTCTTCCGCGAAGAGGGAGCAGCCCCTGAGGGGCGCTTGTTCGGCGCGGCCCAAAAGGCGGAACGCTCCGTCTTTTTCCAATTCGACTAAATCTTCCGTGCGGACGGGCAGGCCGATGTCGACACGGAGCGGATCGTCGACGATCAACGCGCCGCGGCCTTTGTCAGCGATCTGCCCGGGAGCGGTAAGCACGGACACTGTCACCCAAGGGGGAAAGCGGAAATGGCGCGACCCATCGCTCTCTTCGACGTCGTACGCTTGGCTAGCCAATTCGCACATGCCGTATTCGCTGACGATTTGCTTCTCGCCGACGGCGAAGGCGCGCGCCAATTCGGCATAGAGTTCTTCTCTCGTCACGGAACGCGACTGGCCTTTCGTTCCGCCAGTTTCAATCACGAGACTGCCTGCAGGCAGCGCCGCCGTGCCGCCGCGGTCGAGCCAGTTGACGAAATGAAAGGCCGTACCGAAAACGAACACGGGACGGTCCCCAACCTCGGCCACGACCGAAGCCAGTGACGCTTCCGTCGCATACGTGACGGGAATCGAGTCGCCGATCCACTCGACCATTTGCGCCAGGCTCGAGTCGTTCCACTCGCCCACTGCCGGGATTAGACTGATGCCGACGAACGAGTTCGCAGAAACGTCTGACGCTTTTTTAAGCATGTCGAAAAAAGCGGCAACACTTCCCTTTCGGTACTTATCGAGGCCCTCAGATGAGAAGCGAGACTCAGCCCGCGTGGCTTGAGTCGTGCCGCTCGAGCGGAACGTCCGGACGGCTTTGGTGCCCAATGCGTCCGCCCCGCCGGACCCCAAGCGGAAGGCCTCGAGCGGCACGTACGCCCCTGAATTTCGGCAAATTTCGCGCATCTTCTGAATATTATTAGAGAGTTTAGGCTCAAAAAAACTTGGCCCGGAGGCGAATTCCGAGTTATAAAGTCAACACGGAGCAAAGTCCACATGACCGCTGAATATTTCGTCAAGACAGACCAATTCGAAGGTCCGCTCGACCTCCTATTGCACCTCATCCGCGTGCATGAGATCGATATTTTCGCCATTGACGTGCTCCTCCTCACCCAAGAATATCTAAGTTATCTTCGGCTCATGCGCTTCGACGACCTGCAGCAGGCGGGCGACTTTCTCGAGATGGCCGCAACCTTGATCGAAATCAAGACGCGGATGCTGCTGCCCCATGACGAAAAAGCGAGCAGTGAGGACGGCGACGAAGACGATCCGATCCGGACCCTTCAAGAGCGCCTGCTCCAGTATGAGATGTTCCGCAACGTGGCGGAACACTTCAGCCAGATGCCGCAGATGGGCGTCGAGATCCAGCCGAACAACGAATGGAACCGGCTGCTGCCCGAATATGAGCACATTGAGGCACCGCTTACAGGCGAGGCCGCGACCCTGGTCGTTCTCTACGAACAGATGCTCCGGGATCTGAGCGAGAGGAAGAAGGCGAAAGTCACCGCCAAGGTCCACCGCATCACCGTGGAAGAGACGATCGAGAAGGTCGGCAAGGACATCGAGACCTCGCGCTTCGCCCTTTTCCAAGGCATCTACAATCGCTTGCAGTCGCGAGACGAGCTCGTCGTGCACGTGCTGGCGATGCTCGAACTAGTGAAGATGAAACGCATCCAGATCTACCAACAGGACATGATGGGGCCGATCTGGATGTACCGCATGGACTGCGACGAATCGGTGCTGCCGCTCGGCCGCGTCGCGACGCCGCATTTCGCCGTTCCGTCGGGCGAGCCAGTTCTGGCCGCCGAAGCCGGGGAGTAAGCAGAAAAAGATGGCGCACGATCCCAAAGACGAAATTAATCCTGATGCTCCGGAACTTCCGTCGCCCGTCGACCCCGACGACGCGCTCCGGGAGTTTCAAGAGTATGACTCGCTTCAAGACGAAGACGAGGACGACCGTTCGCCGCCTGTCGGTTTGTCGCTGGTCGAAGACCTCGAAGACGCCGAACGCCAGGTGACTCCGAAGGACCGCCGCGTTGCCGAGATGCGCCTCGAAGCAAAGGTGGAAGCGATCGTTTTCGCGGCACAGAAGCCGCTGCGCCCGCAGGAGATCCTCGACCTCTTGAACGACACGTCGTTGACGGTCGAGGACGTACAGACGACCTTGGACCTGCTCGTCGAGTTCTACGCGGACCGGAGCGGCGGCTTCAAGCTTCTGCACTTGAAACGCCTCGGCTACCAGTTCCAGACGTCCGAGAACGCCGGCCCGATCATGGAGCGGATGTTCGCGTCGCGCCCCCGCCCCATTAGCCGGGCAGCGCTAGAGACCCTTTCCATTATCGCTTACCGCCAACCCGCCACCCGGGCCGAGATCGAGTTCATTCGCGGCGTGGACGCCGGCAGCATCTTCAAGACCCTCCTGGAGCGCGAACTGATCCGTTGCGTTGGCAGGAAGGAGATCGTCGGCCGCCCGATGCTCTTCGGCACCACCGACCAGTTCCTAACGGTCTTCAATCTCAGCAGTATCAAAGACTTGCCGTCGCTCGAATCGTTCCAGCCCGCCCGCGAAATGGTTCAGGGCGCCATGGACAAGATCAGCGACGCCGATAGCCAGTTGATCGACGTGGAAGAATATATTGCCGACAACACGCAGGGCGAGTATGAGGAGGGCGCGGACGACGAGCTCGACCTTGAGCTTGCCGGCGATGGCGATCTGCCGCCCGTGCCCAGTCCCGAAGCCAGTCCCTTATCCAGTGAAGTATCGAGAATCCAAGGCGCTACTGCCAAGGACCTACCGCCCGTGACGGGCGCCCAAAATCCGGAGGAAGCCCATGGAACCGATGCGCATTCAAAAGTGGTTGTCCCAGATGGGAATCGCGTCCCGCCGCCAAGCGGAGACGTGGATCTCTGAGGGACGCATCAGCGTCAACGGCCAGATCGTTAAGGAGCTCGGCACCAAGATCTCGCCCGATTCCGACCGCGTCGTCGTCGACGGCAAGGCCCTACAAAAAGGCCTGCCGCCGCGCGTCTACTGGTTGCTGAACAAACCCGACGAAGTCTTGACGGCGCGCAACGACGAGTTTCAACGCAAGACGATTTACGACTTGCCGAAGCTCGCGAAGACGCCGTTTCTCGTAGCGCCCGTCGGTCGCCTCGACTTTCGGACGGAAGGCCTGCTCTTGCTTACCAATGACGGAGAGCTGGCCAATCGCCTCTGCCATCCGAAGTTCCAGATCCCGCGCCAGTATCACGTGCTGATTACCGGCCGCCTGACGGAAGACCAAGAGGACGCGATCCGCAAGGGCGTCACCCTGGAAGACGGCCCCACCGGCCCGATCGACCTCCGCTACGCGCATGGCAAGAACCTCGGCCAATCGCGCGGTAGCTGGTACGCAATCACCGTACACGAAGGCCGCAATCGCCTCGTTCGGCGCCTATTCGAGCATTTCAATAGCCGGGTCATCCGCCTTCTTAGGGTATCCTTTGGAGATATCCGGTTGCCGGAAGATCTCGAGCCGGGTGATTATCTGCAGCTGAAGTCCGATCAGATTAATTCTCTGAAGAAGGCTACGGAGCTTGCATGAAGTTAGCGACCCTGAAGGACGGCTCTCGCGACGGCAAATTGATCGTCGTGAGCCGCGACAATAGCCGTTACGCGGTTGCGAGCGACATTGCCCCAACCCTTCAGGCCGCGCTCGAAAGGTGGGACGAGGTCGAAGCCAAGCTCAAGGCACGCTCCGACAAGGTCCAGGCTAGCAGCGTTTCGACTGAGAAGGTCGTCGTCGACCAATTGGAAGCGCCGTTGCCGCGGTCTTACGAATGGGTCGATGGCTCGGCCTACATCAACCACATTGTGCTGGTGCGCAAGGCCCGTGGCGCCGAGCCGCCGGCCACGCTCCGAACCGACCCGCTAGTTTATCAAGGCGGCTCCAGCTATTTCCTGCCGCCGACGGCGCCGATTCCGCTGCGCGATCCGGCTTGGGGCCTCGACTTCGAATCGGAGGTCGCCGTCATTCTCGGCGACACGCCGATGTTCACGAAGAAGACGGAGGCCCACAAGTACGTGCGCCTCCTGATGATCGTCAATGACGTGTCGCTGCGCAATTTGATCCCCGCCGAACTCGAGAAGGGCTTCGGCTTCTTCACCTCGAAGCCGGCAACGGCGTTTGGTCCGTTCGCCATCACTCCCGACGAACTCGGCGACGCTTGGAAAGACGGCCGCGTGCATTTGCCGCTCGTCACCCACTACAACGGCACCAAATACGGCGACCCCGAAGCGGGTCCGGAGATGTTCTTCTCGTTCTATGAATTGATAGAGCACATCTGCAAGACTCGCGCTTACACCGCCGGCACGATCCTCGGGAGCGGCACCGTGTCCAACGAGAACCGGGCCCGTGGCTCGTCCTGCCTCGCCGAGAAGCGAATGATCGAGAAGATCGACACTGGCACGATCACGACGCCGTTCATGAAGGCCGGCGACACGGTCGAGATCGAGATGCACGACAAGGCGGGAAAGAGCCTCTTCGGCAAGATCTCGCAGAAGGTCGTGACGGCATGAAGATCTTCATCAGCGCCGACATAGAAGGCGTTGCGGGGATCACTGCGCCGGAGGAAGCCAATCCTGACCACCGGGACACGCGGTATTTTCAAGAACAGATGACGCTAGAAGTGAAGGCCGCCTGCGAAGGCGCGATCGCCGCCGGAGCCAAGGAAATTCTCGTCAAGGATGCGCACTGGACCGGCCGCAACATCAATCCGCGGGCCCTCCCTGAATGCGCCAGGGTCGTCCGCGGTTGGTCGGGGCATCCCTTCTCGATGATGGCGGAGCTCGACAAGAGCTTCGACGCGGCGCTGCTCGTCGGCTACCATGCGCGCGCCGGTTCGAGCGGCAATCCCCTCGCCCACACGATGTCCGGCCGGGTCGTCGGCATGATGCGAATCAACGAAAAGCCGGCTTCGGAATTCCTCGTGAACACGCTGACCGCGACCTCGGTTGGCGTTCCCGTGGCGTTTCTCTCTGGTGACGAGGCGCTGTGCGAGGAAGTGAAAAGTTACAACGAGAAGATCCGCACGGTCTCGACCCTTCGCGGCATCGGCCAGGCGACGGTCGCGCCCCATCCGGACGTGGCGATCCGCCAGATCCGCCAGACCGTTCAAGAAGCGCTCAAACCCGATCTCAAAAAGACGATGCGCCCCCTCGCTGATCAATTCAGCGTCGAGATCGACTACAAGGCGCCTCGCGAGGCATACGGCAAATCGTTCTATCCTGGCGCTAAGTTGGTCGGAGACTTCACCGTCCGCTTCGAATCGAAAGACTATTTTGATATCCTCAGGATGATTCTGTTCTGCGTGAAATGAGGCGGAGTGCGGTCTTTCGCGAAAATCGGTTTGCTGTTTCTCCTCGCCACGTTCCTAGGAGCCACGGCGGCGGCGGCGTCGGAGCTGATCGGCGAGGAGGGCGGTGACGCTCCGCCCCCGCCCCCTGAAGACGACGAAGCGCCTCCTCCCGTGAAGAAAAAGTCGAAAAAGAAAAAAGCCGAAGCCGCGGAGGAGTCTTCGTCGTCGGGCGACTCGCTGTCGGACGACCTGACCTTTTCAGGTGGCGTCGGTGCCGGCTCAGGCTATTTTAGCGGCGAGCTGACCATCGGATACTATTTCAATCGCTATATGGGCATCGATACGACCTATTCGTACTTCCGCTTCGACAGGAGCGACGACGCGGGAACCTACTTCGGCCCGGAGATCGATTTCGTCCTGCGCTATCCGAACAAGACGATCCTGACGCCTTTCGTCGGCGCCGGCCCCGGTTATGTAAAATGGCTTCGCGAGTACAAGGGCAAGGCGTTCGACGACTCTGCCTCGATGACCGCGAATGCCTTCGGCGGTCTAGACATTCGCCTTATGCGCCACTTCGGCATCCAGATCGTCAGAAAGCAGGTCAACTACCTGCAGGATCCCCCCAAAACGTTCAACGACCGAGAGACCCGCGAGGCGAAGTCTTCGGTCGTGACGAACATCGGATTCCACGTCTCATTCTAAATGGGGTCAGGCACCTCCCGCAACCCCGCGAACCATCGCGCGAAATCCTAGTGAGCCCAGCCGCCAGCAGTAACGGGACGCGCGACGCCTTTGTCGGAGAGCGCGTCGACCGGAACATAGAGGCCGTTAGCAATTCTGAGGTAGCCGTTTTCTTCCCAGGTCACCGGATGCTCACCTTGTTCGATGGTCATGACCGGTTGGCCGCCAGGAGCGCTGACGGCTTGGACGCCGCCTTGTTTGACGTAGCGAACGCGGCCACCGGCGACGGGCGTGGCGCCGGTCGGAGGAGGCGTCGCCGCCGGCGTGGCTCCGGCTGTGGCGTTTCCGGGAGGCGTCGCAGCCCCGCCTGCATTGTCGAGCGTCGCGTCGGTGGCGCCGTCGGCGGTGGCGCTGTTGATGTCGGCGCCTTCGCCTTTATCTTTCTTGTCGTCACCGTCGACGATGTTCTCTTGGCCGTTGCCTTCGGCGGCGTCGTCTTGGCCGAGGTTGTTGCCGTTTCCTTGATCGTTTTTCGAGTCAAGGTTCTCGTCGTCTTGTTGCGAGCCGGAGCAGCCGACGGCGGCGAAGGCGGCGAAGCATGTAACGAGGATGAACGGTTTGAGCGATTTCTTGACGATTCTGCCGCGCATGGCGAAACCTCCGTGTTTCGCGCCACCAGAGGATGCCCTTCTTGGGACGCTTGAGAGACTCTTCGGAAAGCGGCGAAAAAGCTTTAATCGCAGGGCGGATAGACGGCCCCGAGCGATTTGGACTTTTGGCAAAATTCAGCGGCGATGGGTCTTGTATACTGAAGCTTGGTCGGTCGGCATGATCACAATGTGATCCAGGTTCACGTGAGCCGGACGGCTCGCCGCGAAATAGACGCACTCGGCGATGTCGCGACCTGAGAGCGGCGTCATGCCCTGATAAACGGTCTTGGCTTTGTCTTGGTCCTTCAGGCGGACGAGACTGAACTCCGTTTCGACCATTCCCGGGTCGATTTCACTTACGCGAACGGCGGTGCCGTTGAGTTCCAAGCGCAACGCGCCGGAAATCGCCTTCACCGCGTGCTTAGTGCCCGCGTACACGGCGCCGTTGGCGTATGTATGGAAGCTCGCGATCGAGCCCATATTCACGATGTGGCCAGCGTTCTTTGCGATCATGCCCGGCAGAAATTTGCGGCTGACGCGCAAGAGGCCGTAGATGTTGGTGTCGATCATCGCTTGCCAGTCGGCGTCCTTGCCGGTGACCACCGGGTCGAGGCCCGCGGCCAAGCCGGCGTTGTTCACCAACACGTCGACCCTGCCGAAGCGCTTCAAAACTTCGTCGTGGAACGAATCGACCGAGGCGGCGTCGGTGACGTCGAGCTTCAGGACGAGAACGCCCTTGGCCCCGGCCTTTTCGAGCTTAGGGGCCAGAGCTTCGAGCTTGTCGGTGCGGCGCGCGCCGATGGCCAGCGCGTAACCATGCTCCGCGAAAATCTCGGCGCAAGCCTGGCCGATGCCGGCGCTGGCGCCGGTAACGACCACAATCTTGGCCGAATTCGTCACTTAGTCTTTCCTTGAAATCTTGACGGCGCGGTCCGGACCTTCGCCCACCGAGAACGACTGGTAGCCGTTGTCGACGATTTCTTGATGCTGGATGCGGCGGTAGAAGCTGTTGGTGGGCTTCAGCGTCACTTCCGACGTCGAATTGTCGATCTTCAGTTGCTCGATCGCCGACTTCACTTCCGCGAGCGCGGCTTCCGTTTGCTTTTGCGTGCCTTCATCATCTCCGCGAGGGCCTCGCGGTCCACGGTCGCCGCCGCCGCGCGGCCCGCGGTCGTTGTTGCGCGGGCCACGGTCTGGTCTCGGTCCGCGATCCGGTCTCGGTCCGCGGTCCGCTCTCGGGGGCGCGTCGTCGTTGGTCGGACCAGGAGCGGCATCGAAGTTGCGCTCAGGGGGCGGACCGTCGTTATTTCGCGGGCCATCATTGCGCGGTCCGCGGTCGTTGTCGCGGGGCCCGCGGTCACGACCACCCCCACCGCCGCCACCACCAAAGCGTCCGCCGCCGCCGCCGCCAGGACCGCTGCGTCCGCCGCCAGGGCCACTACGACCGCCGCGGTCGCCGAATTTGCCGCCTTCGCGACGAAGAGGCGGAGGCGCGAAGCGTCCGACCGGCGGGCGACTGCCCGGGACGAACGGCTCGTTTTTCTCGGCGGCATGAGCCCACTGCAGATAGCGCACGAAGAATTGTCCGTATTTCGGGAACGTCTTGCCTAGGATGGCGATGACGCCTTCCCAGTACTTGTTGTTGCCCGCGGTCTTCTCGTAGTGAGGAAGGCTTTCCGTGGTCTTCACCCAATAAAGCTTCGTGATGTCTCGGTCGAGCGCGACGACTTTTTGGATCACCTTGTTCAGTTGCTCATGGTCGAGAGGGACGGAGGCGACGAGTTCCGGGAACTCGCTCCGGTACCAGCTGGCGAGCTTGCCGAGCGACGCTTCCAAGTCCTGGGACTTTAGCGCGGCTTCGTCGGCGCCTTCTTCCAGGGCTGGCCAACGGATGACCGGCACGCCCTTGTCTTTCGTGGCGCGTTCGGTGCGCTCTTGTTCGAGGCAGGAGTACAGGAAGTAATCCAGCGCCACCTCGTGGCCGCGCGCTTCGAGCACGCGCTGCTTGCGGGAGACCTTCGGGGCCTCTAGAGCTGCTTGTTCTTCCGGGGTGGTCGTCGTTTCTTGGGATGTCATAAAATGATGGCCTCGACTCTTGTTTCAGCCGGGATGCGTGAAAAGCCCTCGGGCAATTCCACGTAAGCCTCGCTGGTGATGGACGCGGCGAACTGCGCGCTGCCTTGGCGTTGTGCCACCCAGGCGCGGTTGCCGTTTACTTCCGCCCGGAAAAAGCACCGGATGTTCTCCGGTTTCCGGACTTCGTTCTTCAATATGAGCGTGCGCTTCTCAGCAGCGGGAACCGAAGCAAGGGCAGCAAGCAATGGACGGGCGAAGACGTGCCAGCCGACCGACGTCGAAATGGGGTTGCCGGGCAGCCCCAACCAAACGACATGGTCCTTCACCGCGAGGTAGACCGGTTTCCCTGGACGGATCGCGACTTTGTGAAAGAGGGCCTTGAAGCCCAACTCGGCGCCGATCTTCGGGATGAAGTCGGCGTCGCCTGCGGAAACGGCGCCGGTCGTGATCAAGATTGCGGGCTTCCGCGTATCGATGGCTTCGGCGATGGTCTTCGCGGCCAATACCGGATCATCAGCCAACGTCACATGCGGAGCTTTGCCGAAGCCGAGCTGCGCCGCGGCGGCCATGAGAAAGTACTTACTCGAATTGTAAATCGCGCCGTGGGGAAGCGGCTCGCCCGGTTCGACGAGTTCGTCGCCGGTCGAGAAGAACATCAAGTGCGGGCGTTCCCGGACAGAGACTTCCCGGTAGCCGAACGCCGCCGCGACCATGATGCGTTCCGGATCCATGACGACGCCGCTCTTCAAAACAAGAGTGCCTTCGGCGAGATCGCTGCCGCGAAGCCGAACGTTTGCTCCGTGTTCCGGGACTCGTTGGAAGCGGACGGTGTCGCCACTCACTTCCGCGTTTTCGACGGGGATGACTGTGTCGGCCCATTCGGGGAGGGGGGCGCCGGTCATGATCTTGACGCAGCTGCCTGGCTGAACCGCGACTTGGCTGCCCGACCTGACCGGTCCCGCCATGATTGCGCCGGCTATGGCGAACGCCTTGCCGACCACGAGTTCCTCGTGACGCACGGCGAAGCCGTCCATCGCCGAATTGGTGTAGGGCGGCGACGGTACCTTGGCCATCAAGTCTTCCGCGAGCGCGCGGCCGACGCATTGGCCGAGCGTCAGGCGCTCGAGTGACAAGGTAGGTTTCAAACCATTTATGATGTTGAGGGCGTCGGCGTAGCTAATCATGAATTTTCGTTGGTCTTCCGGCGGTGGTCGCACTTGCCTTGCATCGACTTTAGCGCATGCGGCAAGAGGTCGGCCAGGATGTCGAGTTGTTCGACCACGGCCTTGGGATTGCCCGGCAGGGCCAGGACGATGGTGCGACCTTTGACCCAGCCACCGCAGCGGCTGAGATACGCATTCAACGAATATTTTAGACTGCCCTGACGAAGCATTTCGCCGAAGCCCGGAATGGCATATTCACACGTCGCGTCGAGAACCTGGGGCGTGATGTCACGCGGCCCGAGGCCGGTGCCGCCGGAAATGACGACGAGGTTGATGCCTCGGCTGACATAGGTATCAAGCATTTCGCGCAACGGTCCGGCCTCGTCGGGAACCACGCATTTGCCGGTGACGTCCAAGCCTTTTGCTTCGAGCCAGGCCTTTGCGGCAGGGCCGCTCAAATCCTCGTAGGTGCCCGAGTTGGCCCTGTCGGAACTGACGATGATCGCGGCAGTGCGTTTGGTTTCGTTCATAATTGCGCGGTCCAGCGACCGGTTTTGCCGCCGAGCTTTTCGTGGAGTTGAAACGGGCCGACGACGGCGCCGGGATCAACGGCTTTGATCATGTCGTAAACAGTCAGGCCCGCGACGGAGGCGGCCGTGAACGCTTCCATTTCGACGCCGGTGACGGAGTCGGTCCTAGTCGTCGCGGCGATTGCAAAAATTCGCTCCCCGGCGTCGAACTCGATCGTCAAGTCGACGCCCGCGAGCGGAACTTGATGACAAAGGGGAATGAGTAGAGAGGTTTGCTTGGCCGCTTGGATGCCGGCGATGCGGGCGGTACGCGAAATTTCTAGACACGACTCGGCGCCTAATTTCGTTCCGCACTCCTCGGACACACGCACCAAACCGCGGACGGTCGCTTCGCGGCGGCTGGGCGACTTGCCGGAGACGTCGACCATGGCTGCATGACCGGTCTTACCGAGATGTGAAAAGTCGCCCATGGAACCCTACCCGCCGATCGTCCGGAACGTCGCCACGTTACCTACGTTGCCGTCTTCCAGGTAATGTCGTTCAGGCTTTCTATCAATTAGGCCGCGCACATTCAAGGCGACAGCCTCCGGGCTGGCCAGGTCGAGAGGGATATCTTGGTCGCCAAACAAGCAGAGCTTCAGCCGGCCCCTCGCGGTGATCCGCAACCGATTGCATTTACTGCAGAAATTACAGCTCATCGGGTTGATGAGCCCGATGCGTCCGGGCTTTCCCGCCACTGCATAATCGGTAGAGGGACCGCGGAGGTCCGGAGCCCGCGAATCCCAGCCTTCTTGGCTCATGCCGCGCGCCAAAAGTAGTGGTTCGATCTCCGTTCCGAGCACCCGTTCGGGGCCAGCAAAGCTGCCGTTGAGCTTGGTCTCCATCAGCTCGATGAAACGCAAGGTGATCGGCAGACCCAACGCCCAGTCGATCAACTCCTCGATGTTCTCCCGGTCGCCATTTTTCGTCCGCAAAAGCACGGTGTTGACCTTGACGCTTAGGCCAGACCTGACGCCGTCTTCGATGGCCCGGCGGACTTTTTCGGCTTCGTGACTGCCCGTCACGGCGTGGAACTTCTCCGGATCCAAGCTGTCCAAGCTGACGTTGAGATGGGTCAAGCCCGCGTCGGCCCACGGCGCCATGTCGGTCATCTTCAGGCCGTTCGTGGTCATCGCGATGCGCTCAAAGCCGAGGCGTCGAGCCACCTTCACCGCGTCGAGGCAACGCGGGTGCACGGTCGGCTCACCACCCGTCAGCCGAATCTTTCTGAAACCCAACTGGCGGAATCCCCTAAGCAGCACGTCGATCTCGGCCATGTCGAGGCGGGCCTTGTGGCGGTACCATTCCGGGAAGCCGTTCGGCAGGCAGTACGTGCATGACAGGTTGCACGCCTCAGTTAGAGAGAAGCGCAGGTAGTGCAAGCGCCGCTTGAATGGATCGAAGAGCGGGTCGCCAAAGTAGGCTTTAAGTTCGCCCGCGGTGTTGCCGTTGAACGACAACTCGTCCGTATATTCACCCGACGGCAAGGCGGCGGCTTCGAGCTCCGTCAACGCGCCGCGAACGCTGAAGGAGCCCGCCTCCAGCAACGCACCAAGACGCGGCGCTGCTTCAACCCGAGACCAAAGTGAAGGAAAAGGATGAACGACCCGCTCGGCGTCGTCGAACGCGATGGCGGCGACCGGTGTCGAACGTCCGGCCGCGGCGGTGACTAGCTTCCTAAGATGGAGCGCCCGCACGCCGAGCTGATCAACGGGAACGGCGACGACGATGGCTTTCGTCGCGACCTTTAACGCCGTGGCGATGCCAGTGATCGCCGCGTGCGGGGCCGCGCCGTCGCGGACGCCGTCGTGGACGATCCGCAGGCGTGCCGCATCAACGTCCGCCAGATGACGCTTAATGGCCGCCTCGTAAAGGGAGGCCTGCGCTTCGTCGCGAACTACGATCAAGATCTCTTCGAAAGCCTCACCCCAAAGACGCACGGCCCGCGCCACCAACGGCTCGTCTCCCAAAGGCTGGAAGAGGCCCTTGTCGGAGCCTAGTCGGCTAGAACGACCGCCACAAAGGACGGCCAACGTCGTGTTTGAAAAAGGCGTCATCGTCTCTCAGCCGTCGAAATGGCTCAACTCGTGGCCGTGGTCGTGGCACTGAGTCCAGACGGAGCTGCCGTCGTCGTAAAATTCCTTCTTCCAGATCGGCACGCGCGACTTCAGCTGATCGATGATCAGGCGGCAGCCCTCGAACGCTTCGCGGCGATGGCGCGACAAGACTTGGATGATCACGGCGGTCTCGCCGATCCCGAGGCTGCCCTTGCGGTGCACGGCCCGGACAAACTTCAAATGATGGCGCTCAGCGGCGAATTCGGCGATGCGGCCGAGCTCCTTCAGCGCTAGCTCGTCGTAGGTCTCGTACTCCAGGCGGCTGACGGACTTGCCGTGATTGATGTTGCGGACGATGCCTTCGAAGCATACGTAGCCGCCGCAGTCGGCAAGCGCCGGCAAATTCTGGCGCTCGGTCTTGACGTCGATCGCTTGATCGGCAATGCGGCAATCTAAAATGACAGAAAGACTCATGGATTAGCCCCCGGCCACAGGCGGAATGAAGACGACCTGGTCGCCTTCGTTCAGCGGATGGTCGGTAGTCGTGAACTCGTCGTTCACCGCAACCCGGATGTCGGACAGGCCGAGCGGGAAGCCGTACTTCTCCGCCAGCGTCAGGAAAGTGCGTGACGCAGTCTCTCCACGCTCGATCGACAGAGTCTCGTTGGACTTGCCGGCAAGGTCGCGAAGGAGCGCAAAATAGCGAATGGAAATCGTGACTTTCATGAGTCTCTCCGTCTGTAGAGGCCCGTGGTCGGTATTAGCACACTTCCACTGCCAGAGCCAATCACAGGAGGGGCGCGAAAAGCCGTGCGGCGTTACCCCTAAGCTTCTTGAAGTATTTCAAGAACCGGTCGGTCTCGGGTGCGAAATAGCGACAGGCGAGGAAGTCCTTTTCCAGCATGTCCGCCACGCGGGCGTTGAACTCTTGGCCGTGGATCACGACCACCGTCTCGAAGTTGAGGTAGAGCGCCCGGTTGTCGAGGTTCATCGTGCCGACGGTGGAGATGATGTCGTCGACTAAGACGACCTTTTGATGCATGAAGCCAGCGCCGTAGAGCAGCACCTTAATTCCGCGAGCAGCCGCTTGTTCGGCGTACGAGAGCGACACCCAATGGACCAAGCGATTGTCGGAGACGCGCGGCAACATCAGCCGCACGTCGACGCCCCGAAGCGCCGCGAGCTCCAAGCCGCGCAAAATGGCCGCATCGGGAACAAAGTACGGGGTCGCGATCCACAACCGTTTTTGTGCCGTGTTGCAGAGGTGCAGAATCAGCAGGACGCTGATGATCGCTTCGTCGGTTGGTCCCGTTGGGACGATTTGAATCACGCCAGGCGTCACGGCGATAGCGGGCGGCGTCTCTTCGCGCAGAAAGTCGGCGGGCGTGACGTCGGGGACGAGCGGCTCGAGTTTCTCCTCTGTCGCGAAGTACCAGTCCTCGTAAAAAGTGTCCTCGAGCTGGGCGACGCTGCCGCCGCTGATGCGCACATGCGTGTCTCGCCAAGTTCGCCAGAGGTACTTTTTCGACCTTCGCGCGGCGTACTCCTCGCCGACGTTCAATCCGCCCGTGAAGGCGACGGCGCCGTCGACGATGACGAGCTTTCTGTGGTTGCGAAAGTTCATCTGGAAGAAGCGCTTGAAGCTCGCCATGGGCAAGAAACGCTCGACCTTCACGCCCGCTTTCCGGAGGTCGCGAATGTAGTCGCGCGACAACCAGAAAGAGCCCATGTCGTCATAGAGCAAATAAACGGGGAGGCCCGCCTGAGCACGTTCTATCAAGAGGCGCTTCAATTCGAGACCCAGACGGTCGGACCGCAAAATGTAGTACTGGACGAGGATGTAACCCTTCGCCGAAGAAATCGCGTCGAAGATCGCCTGAAAGGTTTCCTTGCCATTCAGCAGCAGTTCGACCTTGCCGGACTGCGGCTCGAACACCGTGCCAAAGCGGCTGAAGACACGCCGAAAGCTCGCATAGCTCGCCCGGATTCCCGAAGCCACGTCAGCCTCGTCCGGCGGCTTCGTGGGAAGTATCAAGCCGCCCTCGGCGTCGAGTTCTCTCGTGCTCCGCCGGTGGCGCTTGACGTAACCTTTGATGCGAAAATCCCCGAGGAGGAAAAAGAGCGGCACGCCGACGAACGGTAGCGTCAATTGCAGCAGGATCCACGCAATCGCCGCGCCCGACGTCATGCGGTTGCCGATCACCTTGTAGCAATTGTAGACGGCGAGCACATATGCGCCGGCGGTCAAGTAAATGACCGCTTCGTGCCACGCCATCGCCGAACCGGGACTTACGACTGCATCCGACGAGCGAGGCTCAAGACGCGGGCGCTAGCTTGAGACAACTCTTCCACTTCCGTCCACTGGCCGCCGTTTTCTCTTTGGAAGGTATAAGAGATCAGTTCGTGGTCGCCTTCGAAGGCATCAATGATCGCGTCGACCGCCGCCTTTTGGTCCGCCGATTTTGGCTTGGCGACTTTCAATTGCTCGGCAGCCTCTGCCAATGCCGCCGCCGCGTCCGCCTCTTTTTGGTCTTTGAGGTAAGGAATAAGCGCGTCGATAGCGGCGACCAGGTCGACCGAGGAATCTTGACGACTACGTTTGATGACGGTCATGCGCGGTCCAGATGGCTTGAGATGATGGATGCTCTGGCGGCCGCTCCCCGTCCGGGGTCTGGGCCCAACTCCGCGAAAGTTTAGGCGACGAAGGGGAAAAAATCAATTCACTGATCGGGGTGCTTTGAGCCCACACGGACCGTCTTCGGTGAGTCTTAAGTTTTAGGGTAGTTATCCATTGACACCCCCCGGGGGGGACTGTAAAAAGTGTCTTCCTTAGGTCAACCGTAGCGTGTCTGCGATACGGGCCGTTAGCTCAGTTGGTAGAGCAGTACACTTTTAATGTACGGGTCGATGGTTCGAGTCCATCACGGCTCACCAGACCTAGGGGAAGAAGTTCAGGTACGTCCCGTTCGTCTAGCCTGGCCCAGGACACTGCCCTTTCACGGCAGCGACAGGGGTTCAAATCCCCTACGGGACGCCACTTTCTCGCGAAGCGAGAAAGTGCCCTTATTTCTTATCTCTTGTTTCTTATTTCTCGTTACAAGTGAAATTGCCGCGCGGAGCGCGGCTTTTTTGCGTTTAGTGATAGGCCAGGACCTAAATAGAAATAAGAAACAAGAAATAAGTACGGCCGGCAGGCCGGATCCACCCGGCCGGCAGGCCGGATGCACCCCACCCGGCCGGGAGGCAGGACCGGACATGCCGGCGTCGTTTGCATTGAGCTCTACCTGATGCGACACATCCCTCCTTAAACGGAGGACTTCTCATGGAATTTTTCTTCGAAAAGCTAGTCGTCTATCAAAATGCTCTGTCCCTAGTGGAGTCGCTCGATGTTGTTGCGGACAGCGTCAAAGGCCGATTCCCATCCTCGCGCAAAGACCAGCTCACTCGCGCATCAATGTCGGTGCCTCTCAACATTGCCGAGGGTGCAGGTCGGAGAACACCCAAAGAAAAGGGTCACTTCTACGTCATTGCGCGAGGATCGGCTTACGAATGCGCGGCCGTTCTACAAATTCTGAAGAAGAAACAAATTATACCGCTCGAACAATTTGAAAAAGTGGGCGAAGAACTGGGACACGTCGTCAGAATGCTCTCCGGCCTCATAAGGCACGTCGAAGCGAAACTCCTTCTCGTTAAGCAAGAAAAGACCTAAAAAACAGCCACCCACTCGTTCTCTGTCTATCGCGGTAAACTAGTCAAAAATTGACAAGTTACACCTCTATTGGATATCCCGTATCCATGGCAAGAGGAACACTCATCTGGGATTTTGACGGTACACTTGCGGACCGCCCATTTACATGGAGTGGTTCAATCCTTGCTGCGTTCGACGAAGCACTCCCTGGACATTCGCTCCGCGAAAAGTCACCAAGTACGAATTTCGATCCTCGAATTTTCTCGGCTTATCCCGACTGAAATTAGAGATTCGAAATTCGTTATTCGACGTTTTTAGACTCACAAGTCTGCTGCGGACCGCAAGTCCTTCGCCTTTTCGGAATGCCTTAGGCAAAGCCTCTACGTTCGTACGACTTGGGCCCGCGGGCGGCCCATAATCTAGTCTTACCAGCGACCGCCGCCGCCGCCGCCACCGCCACCGCCACCGCCACCGAAGCCGCCGCGTCCACCGCCGCCGCCGCCGCCGCCGCGAGGTTTGTCTTCGGCTTCATTGACCTTAATGGTGCGTCCGTCGAGGTCTTTGCCGTCCATCGCCGCGATGGCTTTCTTCGCGCCTTCGTCGTCGCTGAAGGTCACGAACCCGAAGCCGCGTGAACGGCTCGTCTCGCGGTCTTGGATGACCTTCGCTTCGTCGACGGTGCCGAACGCTTCGAAGGCGTTACGCAACGTGTCGTCATTCGTATTCCAGCTCAAACCACCGACGAAAATCTTCTTGCCCATGACTCTATCTCCAAAAAACCTAATAAAAGCTGGCCCATCGCTAAAGGCGGGACCGTCAAATCGACTTCTAGGAGGGGTTCTACGCTAGGATCGCGGCGGACGCCACTTTCTGCGACATATAAAGTTAGAATGGAGGATCGGATAGGCGTTGGGCCGGACCGGTCCTTTTACTTTTAGGTGACAAAGTGCGCTGGGCAACCATGTTCCTGTTCCTGTGCCTTGTTGCTCTCCATTTGGCGTTCACGAGGGAGAGTGGCTCCTGCACTTGCAGTAGCGGGCCGTGCTTTTATCTCGGCGGGGGACTGCCAGGATACATCTACTATCCGTTCAATATCGCAATGTTCGTCTTGTTTGCCGTTGCTGCGTGGATAGGGACGATCGCTGTTCTGCGTCGTGCGCCGGCAAAACGATACCTCTCAGGGTTCGCAATGGCGGTCGGCGCCATGGTGTTGGCTAGTTTTTCAGACTTTGGTGACTATCATTCAGTTTGCTCGGGTGAAAACGAGCATCGCTTCTATTTGGGCATCTACGGAGGAGCGTCCCCAAGACTCTCAGTCATCACGGCGAAAGACGTTTTGGATCGACTGCTATACCCGTTGGATGAAAGGTAATTCCGGTGGGCTTTCTGTGAATGGGACCTTACGTCCAAAGGCACGACGTTTGGGTGGAAATCGCAGGTAGAAGTTTGGAAATAGGTCTACCTACCCCCTTGCCCGCCCCATCTTCTCAATCCTCCGCAACCACATCTCCCTCCACTCCGGAGTCGACCTGCGCACCACGCCAATCGCCGTCCCCCGAATCGGACTCACTCCGCAATATCCCAGCGTCGTCCACTTCAGCGCGTTGAATGCAGGCCGCCCCGCCAACCACCAAAATAGGCGCGGCGTGTTGAGCGTATAGATGATCCTGCTCGAACGCCCAGTAAGCAACTTTTTCCACCGAAAGTTCGAGTTCGGCAGCTTCTCGAAAAAGAACCCTGGAAGGAACGCCCTGTCCAAAAACCCCTTCATCAAAGCAGGCAACGAGCCCCACCAAACCGGGTGGATGACGACGAGGTGGTTCGCCCAACGAATCAGCTCCTGCGCGCGCAAAAGGTCCGGCTCCAACTCCGTCCTTTGGCGGTAGCCAAAGGCGAGGTTTGGATTGAAGTTGAGGTCGCGAATCACGAGCGAGCGGACTTCGGCTCCGGAGGTGGCGGCGCCCTGTTCATAGGCAATGCGGATGGCTGAGCAGAAACTTTCGGCATCTGGATGGCCGTCGATGATCATGATCTTGGAACGGTCATTCATCTGGTGTTAGTCGCCACTTGAGCATCGAATGGGCGCTTCCCTAGCAAAGCGTTTGGTTTTACGGGCGGCTTTGCGCACCAGGCTATCATGTTGAGCGCGGGCGCTAATTGCCTCGGCTAAATCAAAGAGGACGGGGTCCAGGCTCAAGTTTTACGTTAAGAAGTTAGGGGACGCCTACAACAATCGAGACTCTTTGCCGGCGCCGTCGCGATCCACGCGAAACCGCGGCCAGATCTTCCGCCAACCCCCTGCTCCCCGCCGAAATACGCCGACAGAAGCGACGATCTGGGGAAAGGGCAGCTTGGAGACTGCGATCGGCGTATTCCCGCGGGGCATGGCGATGCACAAGACCCCGTCGCCCTCGGCTGCCGCGTAAAAGTTATGGGATCCCCAGCCGTCGCTGACATTCGCGATGGCCCCACCCAAGTCGTCGTCTTTGACTCGGAGATTGGCCAAGAGCGCGCGGAGTTCACTTTCCGAAAGAGTGAAGAGTAGGTCCTTGACTCTCCGCACCAGGTCCTTTGGAGTGAACGGCTTGATGATGTAATCGTCGACGCCTAGTTTTAAGGCCTGCAAGATGATTTTTTGCTGGTTCTTGCCCGAAAAGACGGCGATCGGAAACCGCTGATCGGCGGGCGTCGCGCTGAGCGTGTCGAGTACTTCGATGCCATTCATCGCTGGCATGACCAAGTCGAGAAGGAGCAAGTCGGGTGCCGGTCCGGATGCTAGGCGACGCAAGCCTTCTCTGCCGTCCGAAGCCGTTTCGCATTTGAATCCCGCACCCTCGATCGTCGCGCGCGCGATCTTCTGCACGGAAAATTCGTCCTCAATGAGCAGCACGGTCTTCACGTCACCTGGCCTTTTCTTGGCGACGGAGATAACCGCGCAAGGCTTCTTCGGACGGCGCGAAGGCGCGGGTCGCGGCTTCCAGGCCGTCTCTGGCCGACTGGTTTCCGGATTCGACCCCGTCCTCGATCCGCTGGCAAGCGGCAGCGAAACGCACTAGGCCCAAACTGCCCGCGCCTCCTTTTAGGGAGTGGCCGAGCGCCGAGGCCGAGTTCAAGTCTCCGTCCGCCAGCGCCGCGTCGATTTCCTTCAAGCGCGCCGGAGTTGTAGACACGAAAATTTCGATGACTTCCCGGCACAGGTGTTCGCCGTCTTGCGCCATCATCTTGATTTGATCGAGGATCTCAGAGTCGAGCAACGTGTCTTTCATGCCGACTTATCGGCGAGTCATTGGCGGTCTATACCAACCATAAATAGATCTAAATATTATCTCAGTGTTATTAGGCGTTTGGCGGCGGTCCATTGGCGGGTTAGGTACGGACTTGCTTCTCCGATCACGCTGACGGCGTCGAGCAAGGGGAAGGTCGCTGCGTCTTGCAGGCGAAGCCACTCGCCGCGCGGCGACTGTTTGAGCGTCTTGGCTCCTTGCCAGGGCTGACGCCCCGGGCGGACACTCCCATCGCGAAAGGCCTCCGAAAGTAACTCGACGACCGGTCTCATCGCTTCGGCAGGGGTCGGGTTCCGTGTTTTTTCCGCCCAAAGAAGCAGCGCATTCAGGCCCCGCAAGACGTCGTAAAAGTAGAAGCGAGGAAAACACAACCTCGTCCATGACTCCGCGCTGACGCGTTCCGCCTCGTTGTGCTTCGACGAGGACCCAAGCTTCAGCTCGCGTCCTATGAGGAAGCTCGCGCCATTGTCGAGAAATGCGCGTTCCTGATCCGTCCACGGGCGCGGGGTGTGGAGAAGAATCGCCTCGAACGCGGCGATGGTGCCGACCATCGAACTCGGGCATTCATCTTTGACGAGGTAGGAGTCGTTGTCGCAGTTCAAGCCGCCATCGGCCATTTGATAGCGGAGAAACCAAGGCCGAATCCACGGAAGAGCCGCGTCGACGTCGACGCCTCGCGTTGCGAGCACTTGATATACGTTGCCGAGTTGACAGTGGCACGGGGTGCCGCGGAAAGGGTCGACACCAGCCGGCATGTCCTCCGGGTGTATCGGAAAAATCTTTAGCGGAATGCGGTTGAGGGCCGCCACATATCGCTCGGTGATTGACTGCGGAATGAGCGATGTATGACCCATCTCGTGCAGCGTCAACATATGCCACCAAGGCGAGTGCCACTTGGGCCAGTATGCGTCGGCATCGAGGGCACGATGCGCCTCTTTCGAGTCGAGATAACTTATCGACTGCCCAATCTCGGATTCAAATTCCATTTTCTTCCCTGTCTTTTGAAGCGCGTGGCAGCCGCCCATGTCGCAAGTTATGGTATTGTCGAGCGATGAAGAAGTCGATCCAAGTTACCTCCGCGCTGCTGTCAATTATGTTGACTCGGCCTGCCATCGCATCAGACCGCTCCCTTCAAGTCGCCCTGAAAGCCGACGTCGGCAGAGCCGCTGACGACGAGGACGTCACTTGTGCAGACCTGAAGAGTCAGCCCATTCCCTGGGGCTTGATGATTCTCGGAAGCAGCAAGGATCTGGCCGCGCTCGAGAAGAAAGCGCGAAAGATCAGTGCCTCGATGAAAATCCCTTTTTCGACTGAGGGGTATTCGATCAAGAACAAACGAGAGCACTACGAACGTGCCAACGAAGGTGCGTACGTCCCGCGCATTAAACAATGTGAAAATGGTAAGGGGTGCATCACGATCGAGAAGTCGTCCGCGTACAGCAAATTCACACCGGAGCTCTTCATAATCGTCGGAGGGATCGTCGACTTCGATGCGAACTCGCTCATCGCCAAATTCCGGAAGGTCGTGCCGGACGCTTACGTCAAGTTCTCGCCCATGGCTGGCGACCAAGGAGGTTACGGTGGGTCGTCGGGCTGCTTGGACTGGGACGTCATCGTCTTGGCGCGGGCGGCGAACTTCAAAGATGCGACGGAGGTTGCCAGTGCGGCAAGCAAGGTCCTTGGAATTCCATTCGTAAAAAAGGCCGACAAAGAACCAGAGGGATTTTTTTCGGCCCGGGTCGCGCCGTATCCGAACATCACCGTCGAACGAGATGATACTTACGGCGAACTCGGTGACTCAAAATATTATCTAGTGGTCGGTGGAGAACTGGGAGAAGGCCAAAACCCCGCCGCCGCAGAGTCGGAGCTTTTCGAGCGCTACAAAAAAGCCGTCCCCAAAGCCTTCCGGATCAAGCGAGCACGTCACGTTTGCGGCTCCTAACCGGCGCGCGGCAGAACCGGTCGGTCCTAGACCGACTGCAACGTGTGAGCCAGTCGCCAAAGTCGTGGAACTAGACGTAGGCCTCTTCGCCGTGAAGGGCGATGTCGAGGCCGTCCGCTTCCTCGTTGTGCGTCGTCCGGACCTTCATGAATTTTTCCATGACGAAAAGTGCCGCGTAAGAAAAGACGAAGGCATAGGCCGCGAATCCGAGTACTGCCACGCATTGCTTCATGAAAAAATCGCCGCCGCCGTACATGAGTCCGTCCGCACCCGCGGGGTTGACCGTCTTCGTGGCGAAGATTCCTAGAAGGACAACCCCCAAAATACCGCCGACTCCGTGCACGCCCCAAACGTCCAGGGCGTCGTCCCACTTCAAACGGTTCTTTAAGTTTACCGCGAAATAACATACGAGTCCGGCGACGATGCCAATGACAGCGGCGACCTGGATCGTGACATAACCTGCAGCAGGCGTGATCGTGGCGAGCCCCGCGATTGAACCCGTCAGAAGCCCGAGGAGCTTGGGTTTCTTCTCGAAGACCCAGGCCATCAGCAACCACGTGACGGCGGCGAAAGACGCCGCGGTGTCGGTATTTACGAAAGCCAGGGCCGTGACGCCGTCCACCTTGAGCTCACTGCCGGCGTTGAAGCCGTACCAGCCAAACCAAAGGAGGCCCGTGCCGAGGGCGACGAGCGGGATGCTGTGAGGGCCTGATTCTGCGACTTTCCGCTTGCCCACGAAAAACACCGAGGCCAAGGCTGCCATGCCCGCTGTCGCGTGAACCACGATGCCGCCGGCGAAATCGAGGACGCCCCAATTCTGCAAAATGCCGCCACCCCAAATCATATGAACCGCCGGGAAATAGACGCAGAGCAACCAAAGCGTCAAAAACACCAGATAAGGCGCGAAGCGAATACGGTTGGTGAAGGCTCCGGTGATTAGTGCTGGCGTGATGATGGCGAACATCATCTGATACGCAACGAAGACCAACACCGGAATGTTGTTTCCCGCCAGGACGTCCGTCGGACTAACGCCCATCAGAAAGGCTTTGTCCAAGTTGCCGATGATGGGTCCGTTGCCCGAAAAGCAAAGGGAGTACCCTGCGACGAACCATATGACCGACGTCCACCCCATCGACACGAAGCTTTGCAGCATAATGGACAAGACGTTCTTCCGGCCCACGAGGCCCCCGTAAAAGAACGCGAGGCCTGGGGTCATGAGCATCACCAAACTGGTGGCGACGAGCATGAAGCTGGTGTTGCCGGTGTCGAAATTCATGGAAAACCTCTGGTAGCGAATTTGAGTCATCACTTCTACAATAAGAACCGACAGCCGCGCAAGTCTTCGGATTGAGGCTAAGTTGAACGAATTGCTAAAGGGTATTCACCTTGAATTGGGAATTGATGCGACGCATCTGGCGACCAACAAGCTCGCCGTTTGCGAACAGCCCGCGTTGAGTGAGTTGGAAGTCGCCGAAATCGACATCGAGGGTCGCCCCTTTATTTTGGAAAAGCGCACGGCCAAGGCTTGGCGGGAAATGCGCGCTGGGGCCGCCGGCGACGGCGTGGAATTTGGCCCGTTTTCCGGCTTCAGGTCATACGGATATCAAGCGCAGCTCATCAAGGGCGGCCTCGGCCGGGGGAAGACGCTGGAAGCGGTCCTCACCAGCCTTGCGATCCCGGGATTCAGCCAGCACCACTCTGGCCGCGCCATCGACATCTGGTCGGACGGAAAATTCGAGTTAACTGAAGCTTTCGAAAAGACGGCGGCGTTCACTTGGCTTGAGAAGAATGCCGCACGTTTTGGCTTTAGTCTGACCTATCCCCGGGACAACGACGTGGGCATCATTTACGAGCCTTGGCATTGGTATTTCGAACATCTAGGCTCATAGGATGTCGACGAAACACCCTTACACTCCCATCGATTGCGATTTCCACGACGAGCTGGAATCGGCCGCCACTTTGAAGAAGCGGGTCGTCGTCGTTCTGAAGGATGAGGCCGGCAAGCACGTGACTATCCATGACGTCATCGTCGAGCTCGGGCACGCCAAGGCCGGGGAAGAACCTGCGGAATACATGACCTTCGGGAGCGGCATGCGGTTTCGCTTGGACCAGATCGTCAGTATCGACGGAAAACTTCTGTTACCCTGAGGCTCTAAATAAAAGGACGTTCAGCATGACCACGCCAACGTTTCTGATCGAAGCCATCGGCTGGACCTCGACCGCGACCTTTCTTTTTTCCATCGTCGTCCCGCAGAGGGCGCACCTCCATGCGCTCGGTCTCCTCACCGCCGTGACGACCGGGATTTACGCATACTCGCACGACGCGACGGCCATCTGGGTGAAGTGGTTCATCGCCTTCTTCTTCCATGCCTACATGTGGTACAAGCTCGATCGCGATCAAACGGCGCGGAAGCTCGTCACTCAGGCTTAGCCGTGCAACTCTCGGCGATGCAGTAGTCCATCTCGTAGCCGTCGGCGAGGCCGGCGGTCATCGTCGGGCGAGCGGAGTCGGTGCAGACCCAAGCCTTGCCCTTATAGACGAACGACGTCGACTTGGCGTTCCGGTCGCGAACGATCTCGGTAGCGCCGCGAGCGGTGATCTGGGCCGTAAAGTCGCCGTATGACATAGGGTTCCCGTCGTGGAGGTCCTGAGAGGTTCTATATTAAGAACGCCCAGGAAGCTAGCAGGCGAACTAAGAGCTGACACCGCGGACTTGATGGCCCACCGGGGCCGTCAACCAGCGGAAGTCCTCGTCCGTCAGATCGTCGGGCGAGAGGCGCAAATGCTGGTCGAGCGTTTCTCCTAGCCCGTCCAATTCGCGTGCGACGACATAGGTGATTCGGCTGCCGAATTCGACGCGGACAAGGTCTCGCAGGTCCTCGAGATCCGTCACTCGCCGGGTCTCCGATGGTCCGTCGGCGCCGTTGCGCCATATTAAGAGAGTACCCATGGTCTTAGCTTCCTGATCAGGCGTCGTGATCTCCGACGAGCGCCGCCAGTTTTAGCACCGTATTCCAATTCCGTCCCGTAGCAATCGTCCCGAGTTTGCCGTCGATCAGGGCGCTGGTCAGCTTGGACCTGCCGATACCGTCCGGGTAAGTGGCATATAGGTGCCGCCCCCTTAGCTCGATCAACTCGGGACCTTTGATGGCGGAGCGAAGCGCGGTGACCGCGGACTTAGTCGGTGCATCCTTCAGTGTGAGCAGGACGAGATGACCTGGATCGGACTTCGCTTCGGATTTGAATGGATTTGCCTTCACGACGGAAAGCCACTCCTCCGCGGTCCGAATCATGAAGGTCGTTTTCAGCCCTAGGTCCTTCAAAGCTCGCTTCTCGAATTGCTCTTCCATCTTCTCCGTGGCCGCGCCACTTCCGCGAAAGACGAGGTTGCCGCTCTGCAGCAGCGTCCTCGCCTCTTTGAGCCCAAGCGTTACCGCCAGCGCGACTAGGTCCTTCATAGCGACTTTGCGGTTGCCGGCGACGTTGACTCCGCGCAAAAGCGCGATGTGATCTACCTGAATTGTCATGATTTTTCGCCCGCCTCTCGCGGCCACTTTACAGGCATCGCTTGCTTCTACCTAGGAGTTGCGTTGCGCGACGGAATTGGAATAAAGATGCGGATGGCTGAAGGACAAGTTCGGCGTCTCATGGCAGGTCGTGCCAGCGATTCTCAGCGAGCTCGTTTCCGATCCGAAGAAATCCGAGAGCGTGATGAACGCCCTGATGAAGATGAATAAGCTAGACGTCGCGGGACTCCAACGCGCTCACGATCTGGCTTAAAGTCTCAAAAGACTTCGGCACGAAGGCGCGGCCAAGCGAAAGCGCCGGCAAAGCCGAGGCCGACGACGAGGAGCAGCGCGAGGCTCGACGATATACCGTACGCCGAGGCCCGGTGCACCAGCTCATGTTGTGCGACACCAAGAAATGCTCGCCCGGCGGGCAAGACGGTCGTAAAGGCCAGGGCACCCGCCGCAGCCAAGCCGACGAGCTCCGCGACCGCGGCCGCGGTCCAAGACTTGCGCTTAGGAAGAACATGCCTAGGTTCGACCGCGAGATTTGCATCGAAACGCGCCAAGAACGCGTGATCATCTGTCTTGATGCCGAGTTTGTCGCTCGTCAAGAATTCATTGCCTTCCATGGAGGTCTCCTAACTTTTGCTTGGCGCGCAAAATGAGCGACTTGACGGTGCCGAGCGGCAGCTCGAGCATTTCCGCGGCTTCGTTCTGGGTGAACTCATGACCGAGGCACAAGATCAGTGCGGACTGCTCCTCGGGACGTAGTGTCTTTAGCAAGGAATCGACCTCGGCGCGCGCCGAAACGGCCAGTTCGCCACCTGCGCGCTCGGGGACTTCGGAGGTCGTCGCTTTTTGGCCACGGAGGAATTGAAGAAATTTCGACCTGGTACTTACGTACGAGGCTGCCGTACGCGGCGCGGTCGCCGAGAAGCAGCACTCGTTGCACTTGTTCCGCGTCGGAAAGCATCAGGGGCCGCGAAAGCGGTGGGACGCGAGGTTACCGATGCCGATGCCGACGAAGACGATGCCGAGAATGATGGCGCCGTGGTGAGATCCCGCGACGACGAGGCCGTAGACGAGCAGGCCGGCGCCGATGACGCTGAAACCGAAGCCATTTCGTACCTGGCGCACCGGGTTATTGGCGTCCAGTCCGCTGCTGCCGTCCTTCAAGACCGCGGCGACGACTCCTTCGGGGACCGGTTGACCTTTGTCCACCATGGCGCGCAAGAGGTCGAGGCGGCGCTGTTCGGTACGTTCGCGCAAAAAGCGGCGACCGAGTAGCAAGACGGCGATGAAGACGAACGAGGCGATCGGGACCACGTGGTCTTCCGAACGGTCGCCGGCAAATTTCATGATCGTTTTGAATTGATCGCCCTTGTCGCGGGAATCGTCGTCGTCCGAGTCTTCGCTTTTGTCGGACGAAACGGCGGTTGCGGTCGCCGCCGTCGGGTTTGTTTGGCCGCGAGCGAGCGGCATCGCGAGCGAGCCGAGCACGAGCGATAGGGCGAGCAGGTTAACGTGCGCTCTCTTCATCTGAATCTCCAGTTGTTCTAACTTTCTTGCGACACTCTTCTGCCTATAGAGATGCAGCGAGGCCCGGGTTTGGATTCATGGCGCGACGATTTATTTTGAAGATAGCATAAGTAACTGATTTATAAGAACTATCAAGATGCTGGGAGCGGCTGTACTCCGCAGAGTATCGAAATGTACTCCGGTGCATTGCTGGTCTTTGGGCTCCACGCTACAGTCGGTGAATGCCCTCAGACTTCTTCCAACACAATGACTACCGCGCCTTTCTTGGGGCACGTTTCGTCCGGCTGAAGGCGGTCAAGCCGCAGGCCTCGGCGCGCTGGCTGGCGCAGCGGTCGGGGGTTTCATCGGCTTCGTACTTCGGGCTGGTCGTCAAGGGGCGGAGAAACCTATCCTTGGACTACGCGGAGCGTTTCGCCGTCGGTCTGGAGCTCAGCGACTTCGAGAGAGACTGCTTGGTGACGGCCGTACGGTTCGATCAGGAGAACCGGCCTCGAGAAAGGGGGCGACTCGCCGAGAAGCTTGCAAAGCTGAAGAGCTCTTGTGCCGACGCTCCCTTGATGGGACCCGACCAAGCCCAGATCCTTTCGGACCCGTTGAACTTGAAACTTTACCTGCTGGCTCAGTCCAAGGCCTTTCGCTTCAGCGCCAAGTGGCTCCGGCGTCAAATGCCATCGATCCTGACCGAAAAAGACCTCGACCATCGTGTCGAGGATCTGCTCCGCGCTGGACTTTGGGAGATCGAAGGCGACGGCATAAAGGTTCTCGCCCCGAAAATTCGGACCGGCGACGCCGCCGTGGCCCTCGAGCAAACGCACAAGAACCTCCTTGCCGAAGTGGAGCATGCTCTCTTCACGCAGTCGCACGAGCGTCGAGTCTTAGGCGGACGCACCTTCCTTTTCGATCCGAGGCGGCTCGCCGAAGTAGCGAGGCGCATCGACGCTTTCAAGCGCGATCTTGAAGCCGAGTTCGAGAGCCTGGACTCAGTGTCCGCCTACCAACTCCACATCGCTTTTTTCGACCTGTGTCCGGGGGACGAACATGCACGGTAAGCGACTCGTGAAATGGACTTCGTTCGTCATCTTAGACCTCGCCGTCGCTGGCCTAGCCTTTGGCGGCGTTGACCAAGGCAACCCGCACTTCTCGTTCCGGTCCGTCTACAACCTAATTCACGACTATCGGTTGCAAGTCGTCGGCGAATGGGACGTCGATTTCGCCACGAACCCCGACGTCGCGCGCATCGACGTCGTTTCGACTTATAGGGCCTTCGGCCACTTTGAGATTGCATCGGCGGACGGGGGACGCCCCGCGAGTTGTGCTAACCGAAAGATCGTCGACACGACGTTAGCGCTCTTTTGGATCGGGACGGACTGCAGCCATCCCTTCTTCGTTCGCGAGTTTGAAACGGTCTTTTCCGCCATCCAACCAGTTGCCTTCAATAAAGGGAGATGAAATGAAAGCCCTGAGGACTCTACTTAGTGTGGGATTTTTCGGTGTACTGTCCGGAACGGCCCGAGCCGACCTCGACTGCGAGGCGGCCAAGGCGAAGATCGCCGAAGGCGTCTCGGTCGACCTGACCATCGAAGGGCGGTCGATCTTCGACCCGACGATAGTCAAACGCAAGACGATGAACCTGCTAATCGTGCCGACGCCGCTCGACAAGCCGTGCAATGTTTCCGGAAACGGTTGGCAAATTTTCCTACGGAAGGATTTGATCGCCCGGATCGGCGCCAGCTCGTATGCCGGCGCCTTCGTCCCGGAAGTCGCGGGCCTCCAGTACGTAACCTATGAAGGAGGCGCTTTTAGCTTCCCCCGCTCCGACAACTTCAAGAAGAATTCGGTCGTGGCGTTCTTTCACGCCGTTCCGGCGAGCATCGCCAAGGACTTGGGCTTCGATTCGTACGAGGCCCCGGGCGCCAGTCCCTACATCGACTTCGTGGACTTGGGAGGAAGAAACATCCCCTTCCGTAGGACCGTCGGATCGTTTTTAGGGATCGGCAGTAAAAGGGGCGTGTTCTATCAAGCCATCGCACAAGAGATCGACGTCTCGCTCGCGAACCCAGCCCACTGACAAGGACTGAATGACGACCTCGCAACTGCTGCGAATGTTCTTGACGCTGATGGGCAGGCGCCTGCTCATCAGCGGCTTGGCGTCCTTCGGACTGGGGAACCTCCTATTTGTCGTCGCCGATGGCGTCGCGGAGAAGACGGTTCACTACTTTCCTGTCGTCTTGCCGACCTTATTGGCGACCTGGGCTGTCGCGATCGCGGGACATTGGGCGCTTTTCATCCTGGGAATGCGGCGGCTGACGGCATATTTCCGGCCGATGACGCGCGGCGACTTTCGCGGCTCGATCAGGATTTGCGAGGAGATGTTGACGAACTACGCCGGCGTGCCGCAGATGGAGGCCAACCTCGGCTACGTCGTCGCCAACTGTCATACTTGGCTCGGCGAATACGACCAATCCGTTAAACGTATAGACGCCATCACGTTCGATCACCTCGCGCCTCATTTTCGCGCCTCCTTCCACATCACGAAAGCGGTCAACCAGCTTGGAATGGGCCAAAATTTGACCGATATCGCGACGGTTTTGACCGAGGGCAGGAGACACCTCGTCGAAGACCAGGTCGTGGAGTGCTGTGAGTACCAATTTCTCGAAGCGCACGTCGCGGCTGCCAATGGCGACATGGGACGAGCGCGGCAGGATTTTGGCCTTGCCCTCACCAGCGAAGGGGGCGCCCGCTCGTTTCGGTACACCGGCTGGCAGCGGCTCATCATCGGCGCGCCGTCGGCCGACACGCTGCTCGCGCCGGTCATCGATTTTTGCAAGTTCTCGTTCTACACTAGAGATGGGCAGATGCAGGCAGCCTCTGAGGCGCTCGCCAGGCTCCGCGCCGGGACGTTCCCGAATTGCTACAAAGAAATGGCTGAGTCGCTCCGCCGCTGAACTGTGAGGTCATGCGATGAGAATCCGTCGAGCACAGCTCCTTGTACTTTTGGCGTCGCTTTCCATTGGCTGCGCCAAGGCGAAGCAAAAATCGACGGATGACGATGACGACAGCACCGGAACCGTTGGCGGCGGCGGTGGTGGAGGCAACGCAGCCACTGCGGGGACTCTGCCTGATCCCTTGCTGCCGGCCGGTCACGCTTTCTATCAAGACATCTCCGCGGCTCCGGTCGATGCCCATTCTGACGCCTACCTCGCCAGCATTGGCCTGACGGCAACTCTGCACTCGAACTTCGGTGGAACCTTCAATGGCCAACCGATCGGGTACCCTTACTCCGTCGTAAACGCCAGCCAAGCATTGGTGCCGATCCATTTCGTCGCTCACCCAGACGTTGGCGGCTACAACGAGCCGCCGTATCCGAATCAAAGCGTCCCGGGGCCCCTGCCGATCCCTGCCGACGCGTTGCCTTTAGGGGGATTGAACGGAACCCTCGATCGCACGGTGATCGTTTACGACGAAGCCACGAAGGTGCTCTATGAACTTTATCGCTGCTTCCCGTTGGCGGACGGCAGCTGGGACCTACTGGAGGCCGCGGCGTTTGACCTGAGCGGGGACGTCGTGGTGGCAAAGGGTAGTGTCGCCGCAGCGGGCACGCCAAAACTCGCATCACTGGTCCGCTACGACGAAGCGGCCGTCAAGGGCGTGATCGACCACGCGATCGCAATCGCGGTTTCGAAGTCGCAGGCCGGGTATGTTGCGCCGGCAGTCCGATCAGCGGGGAGCGGCAATCACGATCCCAACTTGCCGCCCATGGGTGTGAGGCTTCGACTGAAGGCGAGCTTCGACGTGTCGACTTTTCCGAGCGAAGTGCAAGCGATCCTCGTCGCGGCGAAAAAGTACGGCTTCATCGTCGACGACAACGGAGTTTCCGGTTTCGTGACCGGTACCTATGACACGCGCTGGGACGCGACGCATTTGACGTCGTTGAAAAACGTCAAAATCAGCGACCTCGAGGTCATCGAAACCGGCGCAATCACTGCCGGATTCTAGGTCGACTGCTACATTCTCGCGATGCAGATTGATAGCTATCAACATTTAATGTCGATAGTTATCTATCGGTTATTACCAAGTTTAATAGATAAATTAAAGATGCAGAATGAAAAGGCCGAATAGTAGTTACACACAAACAGATGGTGCGGTCCCAAAAACAACTAGAGGGAGTGAAGTCATGAAAATGCACGCCACGTTTCTATTCGCGAGTGTCCTAGCGACGGTCACCGCCTGCGGGAAAACCGACGTGTTGGACCTCCGCCACCAAGGCGAAACGTCCAATTCCGCGGCCCTCGCGTTGAGCAACTCGAGCAGCTGCACGACCAACTCCGGCGACGTCGATCTTCTGGCCAAGGCACAAGACACCCTAGCGGCAGGCAGCGCCACCCTCACCGGCATGACGGGCGTCAATTACGGCGGTCACCGCTTGCAGGCCATCCACTGGATCAGTTGGGCGCAAAACGAAGCCAAGCTCGCCAGCGACTACATCGTCCAGAGCGGCAGCTGCGGTCCGTCGACGGACAAGGAAAATCCGATCATCAACACCATGCTGGTGCCCCCATTCGAAGACGCCAACGCCAAAAAACTCCATGACGTCGGTGATCAGCTCGTCAGCG
>JAYWBY010000359.1:0-4825 GCA_043781115.1 Pseudomonadota bacterium | reverse complement strand
CCTCGAGCTCCTCCTGCGACGCCGCTAGGAAGGCCTCGGCGGACCCGAAATGGGCGAGCAGGGCACGGCGCCGGGCGGGGCCGACCCCGGCGAGCGTGTCGAAGATCGAGCCGAACGATTCCGTCTCGCGCCTGCGCCGGTGGAGGCCGACCGCCTTGCGGTGGGCCTCGTCGCGGATGTGCTGCAGCAGCTGGAGCCCCGGGCTGCGCCGGTCGAGCAGGATCGGCTGCGAATGGCCCGGCACGAACACCTCTTCGACCCGCTTCGCGAGCGCGATCACCGCGACACGCGGCAGGTCGTGCGCCTGCATCGCCTCGAGTGCCGCCGAGAGCTGGCCCTTGCCTCCGTCGATGACGAGGAGGTCGGGCAGGTCGTTCTCGGTGACGCCGCGGCGGAGCCGCCGTTCGACGACCTCGCGAATCGAGGCAAAATCGTCGGGCTTGCCTTGCACTTCCCTGACGACGTAGTGCCTGTAGAATTCCTTGGCGGGGCGGCCACCGATGAAGCAGACGTCGCTGGCCACGATCGCCGTCTCTTGGATGTTGGAGATGTCGATGCATTCCATGCGTTCGGGAAAACGCTTGAGCTTCAGCTTCTCCTTCAAGACTTCCAGTTCGACACGCTGCTTCTCGAGGCCGCGCGCGACTTCGTCCAAGCGGTAACCAGCGTTCTTGTTCGCCATGTCGACCAGGTCCAAACGGACGCCGCGCACCGGGTGCTTCAGGGTCAGCTTCACGGTGTCGGGGTGACCGGTCAGGAGGGCGCTCCGGAGCTCTTCGCCGTCCTCGAGCTCGAAGGGCACGAGGATTTCTTGGGGCAAGCTGCGGCCGTCATAAAATTGCAGCAAGAACTCGAGCAGCGCTTCGCTGTCCGTCTGGATGGGAGAGCGCAGCAAAAAGCCGTCGCCCGAGACGATCTTGCCTTCGCGCAGCGTCAAGACGTGAATCGACGTCTTTGTTTCGTTGCGCTTAAAGCCGAAGACGTCGGCGTCGTCGACGTCGATGGTGACCACCGCCTGCTTCTCGGTGACGTTGACGAATGCGGCGAGCTGGTCCCGAAGCAGCGCCGCGAGCTCGAAGTTTTCACTCTCGGCGGCGCCTTCCATCTTTTGCTTCAAGCCTTTCACCAGCTCCCGGTTCTTGCCGGCGATGAAGTCCAGGGCGTCGCGGACCATCGCCTTGTACATCTCGGCGTCGACCGGTTGGGTGCAGGGCCCGAGGCACATTTTCATGTGGTAGTAGTTGCACGGGCGGCGCGTCGTCTCGAACTCGTGGCGGGAGCACCGAATCAGCGGAAAGATCCGATAGGTCGCGTCGAGCAGGACTTTGAGCTGGCCGGCGGAGCCGAAGGGGCCTAAGTAGACGGCCTGGTCGTCCTTGCGCCGCCGGACCTTTTCGATTCTCGGCCAAGGCTCGGCGAAATCGACGCGGAGTTATGGGTATTCCTTGTCGTCGCGCAGAAGGATGTTGAAGCGCGGCGAGTGGTGCTTAATCAGCGTCCGTTCGAGGAGCAAGGCCTCGACCGGTGTCTGCGTGATGATCACCTCGAAGTCGTGGATCTCTTCCGAAAGTACGCGCGTCTTCAAGTCGACGGGGCCGGCGGCCCCGAAATAGTGCGCGACGCGGCTGCGCAGGCTTTTCGCCTTGCCGACGTAGATGACACGCCCCTTGGCGTCCTTCATCAGGTAACAGCCCGGCTCCTTGGGAAGGCCCTGCAGCTTTTCTTTAATGAGGGGACTGACCATCCGTTCCTACCGCTCCGTCTTCGTCGCCGAAGCGTAGCATCAAGTCGCGGAGCTTGCCGATCTCGTCGCGGATCTCCGCGGCGCGCTCGAACTCGAGGTCGGCGGCGTATTTCTTCATGTCTTTCTGCTTTTTCCGGATCATCTTGTCGAGCTCGGCCGCGGACTTGATGCCTAGATCGCCCAAATCCTTCACCGTCTGGTCGTCGACCGCCGGGTCTTCCACGTCCAGGCCGTAGAGGACGCGCAAGCTGACGGGCAGCGCCTTGATGATAGTCGCCGGCACGATGCCGTGCTCTTCGTTGTACGCGCTCTGCTTGATCCGGCGGCGTGTCGTCTCTTCGATGCAGCCTCGCATGGAATCAGTGGTGCGGTCGGCGTAGAAAATGACGCGGCCGTCCAAGTTCCGCGCGGCGCGGCCGCAGACCTGGATCAGCGACGAGCGCGAGCGGAGGAACCCCTCCTTGTCAGCGTCCATGACGGCGACCAAGCGCACTTCCGGCAAGTCCAGTCCTTCGCGCAAGAGGTTGATGCCGATCAAGACGTCGTATTCGCCGCGGCGGAGGTCCCGGAGCAGCTCGATCCGCTCCAAACTCTCGACGTCGGCGTGGAGGTAGCGCACTTTCACGCCCATTTCCACGTAGTAACGCGTCAGGTCTTCCGCCATGCGTTTGGTCAGGGTCGAGACCAGGACGCGGCCCTTGGCGGCGACGGCTTCGAGGATCTGGCCGTAAAGGTCGTCGACTTGGTTCTTGGCCGGACGGATTTCGATTTCGGGGTCGACGAGGCCGGTCGGGCGGATGATCTGTTCGGAGACCTTGCCTCCCGATTGCTGGAGCTCGAACGGGCCGGGTGTCGCCGATACGTGGATGATCTGGCCGACCCGCGCCTGGAATTCCTCGAAATTGAGCGGTCTGTTGTCGAGCGCCGCCGGCAAGCGGAAACCGTAGTCGACGAGGATCGACTTGCGCGCGCGGTCGCCGCGGAACATGCCGCCGAGCTGCGGCACCGTGATGTGGCTCTCGTCGATGAAGGTCAGAAAGTCCTTCGGGAAGTAGTCGAGTAAAGTTGGTGGCGGCAACCCCGGCGCCGTGCCGGTCAAGTAGCGCGAATAGTTCTCGATGCCGGGGCAAAAGCCGATGTGCTCCATGGCTTCGACGTCGTGCATCGTTCGCTGCTCGAGGCGTTGGTACTCGACGAGTTTATTCTGCGCCTTCAGCTCGCGGAGACGAATGCCGAGGTCGGTCAGGATTTCGCGGACGATCATCGTCATGTCGCGGCGGTCGGTGACGTAGTGGCTCGACGGATAGAGCGACACCTGGTCGATCTTGCGCAAGGGTTTGCCGGTCAAGGCGTCGATGATCTGGATCGACTCGATCTCGTCGCCGAAGAATTCGACGCGCACCGCTTCGTCGCGTTGGTGCGCCGGCAGGATGTCGACGGTGTCGCCGCGCACGCGGAAATAGCCGCGGCTAAGGGTCACGTCGTTGCGCGAGTATTGGATGTCGATCAGGGAGCGGAGGAGCTGGTCGCGCGAGAGTTCCTGGCCGCGCTCCAGTTCGACCATCAATTTGGCGTACGCTTGCGGCGAGCCTAAGCCGTAGATGCAGCTGACGCTGGCAACGATGATGACGTCGCGGCGTTCGAACAAGGAGCGGGTCGCGGCGTGGCGCATCTTGTCGATGTCGTCGTTGATCGAAGCGTCCTTGGCGATGTAGGTGTCGCTCGACGGGACGTAAGCTTCCGGTTGGTAGTAGTCGTAGTAGCTAATGAAGTACTCGACCGCGTTCTCGGGGAAGAGTTCGCGCATTTCGGAAAAGAGCTGCGCCGCCAGCGTCTTGTTCGGTGCCATGATCAAGGCCGGGCGGTTGAGTTGGGCGATGACGTTGGCCATCGTAAAGGTTTTGCCGGAACCGGTGACGCCCATTAGGACGTGGTGGCGTGAGCCGGCTTCCATGGCGCTGACGATTTCCGCGATGGCTTGCGGTTGATCGCCTTGGGGTTTCATGGGCGTGGCGAGTTTGAAGGTATTGGGATTCAAGGGGCCTCCTCCAGCGGGCGAGGATCATATCATTGATAGTGCCGCCTCGAGATCCAAATGAAGTATAGTAATATCAAATTATTAAGGAGATTTGGCTTTGGTTAGAAAGCTGCTGCTCGCTCTCATTCTCTTTCTCGGCCTGCCGTTCGCCGGCTGCAAGACCATCGACGTTTGGGACGGCGGGTTTCCGAAGTCAGCCGCGCAGTTGCCTACGCCCGACGCAAAGGCCAAGGAACTCGCCAAATTTTCGATCCACGAAGCCGACGCGCGCTATGACGAAGGACACGGCTACATCCAAACGCAGCACGACAAAGACACTGATAAATATTTTAGCCTCGGGTCTTTCGCGCCGGTCATCATGCGCGTGAGTCCGGAGACTAAGGCCGATTTTGCCGCGATCCGCACCGGCCACACGTGGGGAATCGTCAGTAGCGTCGTGATCGTCGCCGGGGCGCTTTTATCCTGGACGCCGAATCACGAAGGCTTAGGCGACACGCTGGTGATCGTTGGCTTGGTCGGCACGGTGGCGGCGGGCCAATACCAGGAGAACAAACTCGACGGCATCAAGGCGACTTACAACGACGATTTGAACGTCAAAATCCGGGGCGTCGGGCTGCGTTCGGATAGCGGTCGGCCGCTGGGCTTCGGCTGGGCCTTCGAGCTCTAGGGAAGTTCGACGAGCTTGTAAGGCTTCGGCACCAAGCTTTCCGTCAAGCTGATGCGGTCACCCTTGAACTTCAAGACCAACTCGGGTTCCCCCGCGGCGAAGCGAAGGTGTACCGAGAAGGAGTCAAACGCCTTGGCCGCTTCCGGCGGCCGCTGCCGGACCATGCCGTCGAGTTCGAGGTGGCCGCTCGGTTTGGCGCCTTTGGGGTCCGGCTTGGCGTCGTCGACGAGCCACCAGCTTTCGGGCGGCTGCGGTGGGTCGTCCCACTTTTCCCGCAGGATGGCGACGCGCTGGAGGAGCGCCGAGTCCGACCGCGTTCTCGGGGTGTGGATCATCTCCAGCCTCGCCGGGACGCTAATCGCCGAGGCCACGCTGG
>JAYWBY010000358.1:0-4840 GCA_043781115.1 Pseudomonadota bacterium | reverse complement strand
GGGCTCCAGCGCCAGATGCTTTGGTCGAGGCCAATTCGGGTCAGCTCCGAGATGTCGGAGCGCGCCAGTGGCCGCAACTGAACCGTAACGCCGTCGAGTAAAACGGGGGTAACGAGCATGGGATGACCTGGGGTTTGCGTCAAGTTTGTACTTTTGCCAAGTCGGTAGTTTTCCGGTTAAGACCGCGATATGTTATGATTTATACATTAATTCCCATGCCACTATCAGGGAAATCCCGATGAGTTTCCGGAAACTTGGAGTGCGCGGCTGGCTATCGCTGCTTGTCTTGGGCGGCGCCGTGGTCATCAGCACCGGTATGATACGGGGCGAAAGCTCCGTCGACGGGTACTTCGAGTTGAAGCACAGCCGCGAAGTGTTGTCCCTTACCGTCGACGGACTGAAGCAAGAGAACGCCGATCTGTCGAACGAGATCATGCGCATCAAGAAGTCGCCGAGCTACGCGCGTAAAGTCCTACGCGACAAATATCACGTCACCGACCCAGACGAAGACATCGTCTTCTTCGCCGAGTAGTTTCTAAAGGAGAGGTTTATGTTGCGCCCCGTTTCGGCAAACATCGCGTGGCTCGCTGCCCTGTCCGTGGCCCTCACGGCCTGCGGCACGTCGACGAATTTCAACCAGATTTTCGGACGGGACGAGACCTCCGGCGACTCGATGGTCGAACAGGCGAAGGCAGCCTATGACCGCGGCGACTTCAAGGAGTCGGAGAAGCTCGCCACCAAACTTCTCGACCGCAACCCCGACAACGAAGACGCGGCGATCGTCCTCGGCTACAGCTACCTTTCAAGTGGCGGCATCGACCCATACAATTTGGCTCGTAAGCTTATTGCGCTCAATACGGCGGACCAGAAGACTGCTGCTAGCCCGACGGCACTGGCCGACGCGGAGCCCAGCACAAACTCCAATGCCAACGACGCCTCGGGAACTTTGAGCCAACTCGGGTCGCTGATCAATTTGACCGATGCGGATTTCGTCGAACTATCCGACCGCAAATTTAGCGCCGAAGACAACGACACGAAAGAACCGAAGCTATTCGCCGGCGACAACCAACTCTTCGTTCCCGCCAAGATCTCTGACGCCTTGCGCGAAAAAGTCGCCGTCCTGTCTTCGATGAACCACGCCATCAAGGCCGTCTGCCGGTTCGTCGACGAAAGCGTCAAATTGACGGCGGCGGACGGAGATCCGCGAGACTCGGCTGCAGACTGCGCGCAAACGACGGGGCCGCGCACCAGCCAAGCGAAGGCTCACTTCCTCTGGGCCTTCTCGCACTTGACCGAATCCCTGGTTTATCAGTCGGTCCTTCTTTATTCCGGCGCCAAGACCGGCACGTCGAACTTCCAAGTTGCGTCGAGCACGCTAGACGTCAAAACGTTCAGCGACTTCACCGAATTCACCGACGACGTCTCGGAGCTCAAGAACGCCACGGACGCCGTCTTCGATACGACCAACAACGACTCGATGCTCCGCGGCACACTCAACGATTTGACGACCGTCACCCTGGCGTTTGACGCCATCCACGGCTTGCCGGACGGCATCAAGAACCGCATCGTCAAAGCTCTGAAGAGCATCAACGAGGTGGGGACGGCCTTGGGCGGCGGCGCCCAGAATAACGCGGGGGCTCTCAAAGGCCAGATGACCGAGAAGTTGACCAAGACGGTCGGCACCAAGGTCGGGACGCAGATCGACCAGGAGTTGGCGAAGCTACCCGGTAAGCCGAAGACGACCGCCGAAGTCGAGAAGAGCACTGAAATCCCACAGGCGGCCAAGGACCAGGTGAAAGCGCAAGTTACGAAGGCGTGCGGCGCTTATACGACGCTCTCGAAAGGGTTGCCTCCCGAGAAGATCGCCGCGAACAAGCCGAGCACTTGCCCTTAACGGGGCTACTCGAGAACCGTCCTTTTGCGTTAGCCCCTTTTTTACCACGCATTTTTGCGGGGCCTTAGACCGCGATGCCATTGCGCGTTCCAGGTCTCGACTGCGCATCGCGAATCTCCTTTCGATCGCGTGCGTCCCGTTTGCGATTTGAGCGCGCCAATGTCAATCTTCGCAAGACTCTCGTCGCCCTTTCAACGCGTCCAAAAAAGTCAAAGTGTATTTCAGTCCACTTCCGCTGCGGAAGCGCCGCGCCAACTCGTGCTGCCGCACCGGACGCCCCTCTAGGCCGCGGGTGCAGACAGCAATGCCGCTAGTCAGCTTTGGGTTTCCTGCCTCGCCCACGTTTCAGTCAACTCCGCTTCCGCTGCGGAAGTTAGTCCAACTCACGCCGAAGCCACGGCCAACCCCGCACGCCCTTCTAGGCCGCCGATGCAGACAGCAACGCCGCAATCACCTCTGGGTTCCCTTCGCTGACGACAGAAAGAAAAAAAGGCCGCAATAGCGGCCTTTTTGTGTCGGCAGAAAATTCTAAGCTCAGACTTCGTCTTCGTCGACGACGCCGCGGCCGGACTTCTTCATCCGCTCAAGCTTTTCCTTGTACTTGACGCTGTGACGGCACCAAGGGCGAAGTTCAAGGCGGCGCTTCGGAATCGGTTCGCCGGTGCCTTCACAGTAGCCGTAGTCACCGGAGTCGATCTTGGCCACGGCGTGGTCGATCTCGCTCAGGAGCTTGCGGTCGCGATCCAGAAGACGGAACGTCAGGTTCTGCTCGACCATGGCTGACGCCTGATCGACTTCGTCGAACATTTCGTTCTTGTCGATCTGGATGTTGCCCTCTTCCATCGCCCGGCGGGCTTTGGCTAGGATTTTGTTGCGTTCGGTGACCAGCAACGCGCGGAAGGAGTCGAGCTCCTCGGCCGTGAAGAGGTGCTGGTCTTGGTCGCGGATCTTGAATTCGGGTTCCGGGGACTCGATGATCTTGGGTTCGACCTTGATCGGCTGCGGCTTGGCGGCGGCGACGGCGCCGGGACGGTTGGTGGCGTCCTTTTTGCCCATCACTACTTTTTCTTGGAGCTCTTTCTTGCCGCCCTTGCTCGGAAGAGGGGCGGGCACCTTCTTGCCGTGCACGGGAGCCGGGGCAGCGACCTTCTTCGTCGGCGCCGGGGCGACGGCTTTCATCGGCGCTTTCTTCTCGGGAGCCTTCGCCTTCAGCGGTTTGGCGACCGGCTTGGCCGGTTTCTTCGCCGGCGCGGGCTTCTTGAGTTTGCTAGCGGCGACCGATTTCTTCGGGGATTTTTGTTTCTTTTTCATCGCGGCCTTCTTCACGGCGGGGTGCTTCTGCCTGTGCCGAAGCTCCAATTTATCTAAAACGTGGCGCTGTTTCGTTTATTAAGGAGCGAGTGTATTAACACGGACCTTAAAAATCAAGGCGTCCCTTCTACCCGTAAGCCTTTGGTTTAGCAAGATTCTTCGGGAAAGAGTGACGTCTGTCGACCGGCGCTGTGCGGCGCCTGTATTTCTGCAAGCATATTGAGAGCTTGGATAGGTGTTATGCGATTGAGATTCAAACGCGCGAGGCGCTCCCACCACTCGAAGGCGCGGGACTGGTCGCGACTTTTGGGTTCGACGGCCGCCCGCGAGGCGCCTGGACGACTTGGGGGAGTAAGACTTGGCCGGTCGAGTCCGACGTGGAGGGAGGCCTCCGCGTGTTGGGTCAAGTGGGCCGCGGCCCTAGCCAGCACGCCCTCTGGAATGCCTGCGAGGCGCGCCACTTCTAAACCATAGGAACTCGACGTCGCTCCTTCTCTCAAACGGTGAGTGAAGACGATCCGCTGATCTCGCTCGATGACTTCCGTTTGCATCGGCTGCACCATCGGCAAAGTCTCAGCTAGCGGCACCAATTCATGGTAGTGCGTCGCGAACATCGCGTAGCAACGCAAGCGTTGGGCTAGATCGGCGAGAATGGCGGAAGCCAAGGCCAAGCCGTCGCTGGTCGAAGTGCCGCGGCCGACTTCGTCGAGGATGACGAGGCTCCTGGCGGTCGCATGGCGGAGGATGGTAGCAGCCTCGGACATCTCGACCATGAACGTCGATTGGCCGCGAGCCAAGTCGTCCGCCGCGCCGACGCGGGTGAACACCCGGTCGAAGACTGGCAATCTGGCGCTGCCGGCTGGCACGAAACTACCAATTTGACTCAGTATCGCCGCCAAAGCGGTCTGACGCATCACGGTCGACTTGCCCGCCATGTTGGGGCCAGTGATGAGCAGCAACTTCTTCGACGGCGTGAGCGTCACGTCGTTGGCGACGAACGCGTGGCGGCCGACATAGCGCTCGACCACTGGGTGGCGCGAGCCCTTGAGCTCCAGTCGGTCGTCGTCCGCCACGCGCGGTTCGCAGTAGTCGTTCTTCAGCGCCTGCCAGGCGAACGATTGGAGTAAGTCGAACGTCGCCAGGGCATGGGCCACCGATCGCAGATCCATGCGAAACTTGCCTAAGCCCAAGAGCACGGCCTGATAAAGTTCCGCCTCGCGGGCGACGGCCCGGTCGGTGGCGGTGCTCAGCACGTCGTTCAGCTCGTTCAGCTCGACCGTCGTGAAGCGCTCACAGTTCACCATCGTCTGCCGGCGGATGAAATCCTTCGGGATCTTGCCGGCGTTGGCCCGGGTGACTTCTATCAACAGGCCGTACGACTTATGGGACTTGATTTTCAGGCTGTTGATGCTGGTCTCGGCGCGCAGCTTCTCCTGGTATTTCTCTACCTCGGCCTCTCCCGACTGGGCTAGCGCCGTCAAGCGGTCGAGCTCAGCGTCGTAGCCGGCGCGAAATACGCCGGACCCGCTGCCCAAGGAGCCCGGCGAATCCGCGAGTGCCGTCTTCAGGAGCTTGAGGGGATTGCGGTGAAACTTGAGGCCGGTTGCCATCGCCTTGAACAGGTCCTGAGGGAGG
>JAYWBY010000357.1:0-4845 GCA_043781115.1 Pseudomonadota bacterium | reverse complement strand
TCGTCGTTGCCGGACTGCACGGGCAGATGCAAATAGCGCCCGAGCTTCGGCTGGTCTTTGAACAAGCGGGCTAAATCAGGGCTGAAATCATGGGGATTCGACGTCGTGAAGCGCAAACGCTCCAAGCCGTCCAGCTCGGCGACGCGCGCCAAAAGTTCGACGAAGGGAGCGCCTGCGGCGGGTTCTTTTCCCGGTTCGAAGAGGTCGCTGCCGTAGCTGTTGACGTTCTGACCAAGGACGGTGATCTCGCGGGCGCCCGCCTGCACGAGGCCGCGGCACTCGTCGAGCACTTCGGCGAGGCGGCGCGACACTTCGCGGCCGCGCGTGAACGGCACGACACAGAAGGTGCAGTAGTTGTTGCAGCCCTGTTGGATGTTGACGTAGCGCGAGACGTCGCGCTTGCCGGTCAGGGTCGGCGAGGCCCCGTGCGGGCTCGCCGCCGGTTCAAGCCCGGGCTCGGGGCGTTTGAAGCCGATGGCCATGGCGCTCTTCTTCGTCGCCTGATGCTCGGCGAGGAGCCGCGGCAACTCGTCGATCTTGCCGGGACCGAGGAGGACGTCGATCACAGGCGCCGCTTGGAGCAACTTGGCACCCTCGGCTTGCGCGACGCAGCCGGCGACGGCGATGGTCATCCCCGGCCTTTTGTCCTTCATCTCCCGCAAAACGCCGAGCCGGCTCAGGACCTTGTGACGGGCCTTCTCGCGGATGTGGCAGGTGTTGAGCAACACCAGGTCGGCGTCTTCCGCCGAGTCGGTGAGTTGGTAGTCGCCCTCCTGCAAGAGCGCCAGCATGCGCTCGCTGTCGGCCGTGTTCATCTGGCAGCCCCACGTTTCGACGTGGACCTTGCGAGAGGGTTTCGCCGAGGCGGCGACGTCTGGCTGGGCGAGGTCGGTCATTAGCGGCGGTTCTTCTTCCGCGCCTTCTTGGCGTCTTTGCGCAGTTTTCTTTGTTTCTCTTTGTCGACGGGCTTCCGGGCTCCGGGACCGCCCGGCATGCCGCCGAACATTCCGGCCATCTCGGCCATGCCCGGAGGCACCATGCCGGCCATTCCACCCATGCCGCCGCCTTGGCCCATTTGCCCGGCCATTTTGCGGAGCTGGTTGGCCTGCGCCAACTGGCCGATGCCGGGGATCTTGCCGAGCATGCCCATGTTCTTGCCGAGCATGCCCATCATGTTGCGCATGGCCGTGAACTTTTTCAAGAGCTCGGACACTTCCTTGGCGGGACGGCCGGAGCCCTTGCCGATGCGGCGAATCCGGCTGTCGTTGAAGATCTTCGGGTTCGTGCGTTCCTGATTCGTCATCGAATCGATCATCGCCTTGATCTTCGTCAATTCTCCGTCGTCGACGATGACGTCTTTCGGGATCATGTTCTGCATCGGCATCTTGGCGATGATGTCTTTCAGCGGACCCATCTTTTGGATCATCGACAGCTGTTCGTAGAAGTCCTTGAAGGTGAATTGGCCCTGCAGCATGCGCATGGCGTCTTCTTCGCGATCCTTGTCAGCGACGCGCTCGAAGTCCTGCATCAAGCCGACGACGTCGCCCATGCCGAGGATGCGGCTGGCCAAGCCTTCGGGGCGGAACTCTTCCAGGCGGTCCAGGTCCTCGCCCATGCCAAGGAACTTGATCGGCTTGCCGGTGACTTCCTTGACGCTCAGTGCCGCGCCGCCGCGGGCGTCGCCGTCGAGCTTGGTCATCACGACGCCGGTAAGGCCTAGGCGCTGGTCAAAGCTCCGCGCGGTAGTGACGGCGTCCTGGCCCATCATCGCGTCGCAGACTAGCAGAATGTTGTCGGGCTTGGTCGCGGCCTTGATGTCGTCGAGCTCTTGCATCAGAGTCTCGTCGATCGTCAAGCGGCCGGCGGTGTCGAAAAGGATCGTGTCGCAGCCGAGGTCGAAGGCCTTTTGCATCGCGGCCTTGCAGATGGCCAAGGCGGTGCCACCCTCGATGTGAAAGACGGGCACGCCGACCTTGGCGCCGAGGACTTTCAGCTGCTCGGCGGCGGCGGGACGATAAACGTCGGCGGCGACGAGCAGCGGCTTGCGCTTCTTCTTCGTCACCAAATACTTGGTGAGCTTGCCGGTGGTCGTCGTTTTCCCGGAACCCTGCAAACCGACCATCATGATCGTCGCGGGGCGGTTCGCCGGGAAGTTGAGCTCGGACTCGGCCGGGCCCATGAGCTTCACCAGCTCGTCCTGGCAGATCTTGACGAAGTGATCGCCAGCGGTGACGCGCATGCCGCCCTGGCCGCCGGCTTTGATTTGGACCGAGCGGCCAAGCGCCTCTTGTTTGACGTCGGCTAAGAACTTCTTGGCGACGCCGTATTCGACGTCGGCCTCGAGCAGGCTCTTGCGGATTTCATCGATCGCCTGATCGATGTTTTCGTCGGTTAGGGTCGTCTTGCCACGGAACTTGTCGCGGGCTTTGTTGAAGCCGTCGCTTAAAACGTCGAACATGCCGAAGGACTCCGATGCCATCTGCAGAGCGCAAAAGCAAAAGGAGCGTATATCCTTAATAGGGTCGGCAAGTCAAACCGGGCGGGCTCGAGGTCGGTCAAAAAATAATACTAATATCATTTAGTTAAGGTCGATGCCGGCCACCGCATCACCGTGCCGCTCCAGCCGCAAGCATCAATTCTTAACCACTGAAAGTGCAAATTTTTCCTATCATCTTGCCCGTAGGGGTTCCGAACTATTTGGAACCGCGATAGATTATCCCGGCACCACTACCAGCATGAGGGAAATTTATGAGTAAGATAGCTCGGCTACTATTGGCGGTCGGCGTGATGCTGGCGGCGCCAGCTTGTTCGAAGAAAAAGAGCTCGGACGACCCGGCGACGACGCCCGCGCCGCCGCCTGTGCAGCCCCCCCCTCCCGCAGGGATTTCGTTAACCAAAACCAAGCTCGCGGAAAACGTCAAAGCGGAACTTACGGCTTCCGGCTTCTCGGAAGATCAAGCCGCAAGCATTTCGCAAGCCGGCTTAGTTTCGATTGCGGCCCTCACCGAAGCCGCCACAGTGCAAAGCGACGTGCGTGATTTTACCCTCACTATCGCCAAATTCCTGAGCGACTCAGGCCTCGGATTGACCACGGCCCAGCGCATCAAGATTCTCGGAGTGTTCGCCAAGGCTGAAATGGAGACGCTACCCGCCATCGTCGGCGAGATGTCGCCCGCCGATGAGGTTGACCTCGCCGGTGAAATCGCTGGCTCGCTTACTGAAAGCATTGACGAAGCGGGCATCGGCCCCGAGGACGCCAAGGATGCTGCAAAGGAAATTACTTTAGAAGAAGTCGCGGAGATCGATGAAACGGGCATACCTCCCGAGTTACGGGACGACACTTTGAAAAAAATCGTCACGTCGGAGGTCGAAGGGCTGACCGGCGCCAATGTCGCCCCCGGCGACGTCGACGAATTCGTGGAGGCGATCGATAGCGGCGCGGCCGCATCGCTCGATGCAGCTGGCTTCGAAGTCGCCAGCTTCGGCGAGTTAGCTGGTGCCATTGGCAAGACCTCGGTCGAAGCCGCCGACGCCATCGCCGGTGTCGACAGCAAATTCGCCGGCGACATTTCCGGTTCCGCATGCTCCGGCATCGTTTCCAGTTTGGACGAAATCGACGGGCTGACCGTCGACCTGCGCGATGAAGCAGTGCAAGAGACGGTTGCATCCGTCATGACTTCGGTCGGCAAATTCGACGGCCTCGCACGGGATCAGCTAGATGACGTCGCTTCGGCGACCGCCAAAGGCGCGATGAGTGGACTGGGGCAGATCGGCAATTTCGACCCTAAATTATACGAAGGCATGGCCACCGCTATCGCCAAAGGATTAATAAAGGGCGCTTCGAAAATCGCCGACTTCAACCCCGAGGACTACGACGATATCGCCGAAGCCGGCTCCGAGGGCATCATGGTGGCAGCCAGCGAGATCGAGGGCTTCGACAAGGTGTATTATGACGATCTGGCCGCCGGCGCGAATGATGGCGCGATGAGCGCTGCGTCAGAAATCACGGATCTTAATTCCGATTTTTTCGACAACATCGCTTTGGCTTCCTCGGGCGGCGTCATGAAAGGCGCGAGCAACATCGTAAGCTTTGACACCACTCTGTTAGACGATTTGGCGAAAGCCTCGGCCTCGGGTGTCATGAACGGAATGAGTGGATACGACAAAATCACCCGAGCATTGATCGAAGCTCTCGGCGAAGCCACAGCAGAAGGCTCTGTCGAAGGTGCCGGCAACTTCGCCGACCTCGACGCCACGGAGCTTGGCGCTATTGGCGACGCGGCGACCGACGGCGTCACGGAAGGCGCGGACAAGGCCTTTGACGACGGCGCATATGACCCCGCAGCACTCGAACAAGCTGCGGATACCGGCGGCAATAACGGCGAAGTCGCGGCTGAGCAGCAACAGACTTGCGAAGCGAAAGCGGGCTTTCATTGGGACGGTGACGTCAACGTCTGCGTGCCGGACTCGTCGACGGGCGAGCCGACGGCCGAGGACGCTAAGGCGTACTGCGAGAATGACGGCGGAACCTGGGACGACGCCGATTCGATGTGCTACGACGACACCAAAGCGGCGGCAGCCTGCGCTGACCAGGGCGGTACCTACCATTCGGACACGCACAGCTGCGAAGCGCCGATGCCCCTTGAGATCACGCTGGTCGACGAGACCATGACGAGCGCCAGATCTCTACTCAGCGAGGCTGACGCCGTAACGCAAGCCGGACAAACGATTGTGGACAACTGGAAGACGTTGAACACCGCGGGCACCTGTCAGACTAACAGTCAAATCCCAGCCATCATCAAGCAAGCTCCGGCCGAGCCGGGCGGCGAGCCGACTTTCGGAGTC
>JAYWBY010000356.1:0-12965 GCA_043781115.1 Pseudomonadota bacterium | reverse complement strand
TTTTTGCGTTAAGGAAGGCTGCATTTTTCCTGCCACAGGGGGTCGGCCGGCATATTGGCATCGGCTTTCAGTATCTACCTAGTACGAAATCCCCAAGTAAATACTCACACTCCCCGCCGAAATCGACCAATCCCCGCCCGCCCCGTCATACACCGGCTGATACAAATTGAGCTCCGCCCCCGCCAGCATCCCCACGCCTTTAAAGATCCGCGGAGACCCCGTGACGACGTTCAATCCGTACGGAAAGACCGTCCCCGTCAGCGTGTCGTCCTTGCCGGCGAAGCCGGACCGGCCGACGCCCAAATACGGGCAAACTTGCACCGGGAGGTTGGCGAGAAAGCACCCCATGATGGAGACGTCGAACAAAGACAGCGTCGCATCTTCGCCGCCCAAACGCTTGGCCAACTCCGGCGTCGCCGTGACGTCCGCCTCTTCGTAGTCGATCATGATTCCGGGCGTAAAACCGAAGAGATTTTTGTCGGCCGAGTTGCCGGGCTTGCTTTGGCTCACCCTGCCGGACGGCGCCTTGAAGGCGAACAAATTGAAGCCGCGGGTCGGCGAGTTCTTGTCCTGGCTGGCGGAGCCGTCGAGCGAGGTGAAGCCGTATTTCAGGCCACCGCCGAAGATCACGAGTTCTTCCTGCTTGTCGACGGCCTCGGGCTTCTCGTTTCTCACCGCCGTTTTTTCTCGGTGCTTCTTTTGGTGCTTGGGCGGCGGAGGACCAACGTCGGCGGGCACGGGCTCTAGGCCGGGCGCTGGCTCCTCGACGGGTGCCTGCTGTGGCTCCGGTTGATCGGCGGGCGGTGGCTCGACCGCCGCATCGTCCGGCGAAGGTTTGAGTTCGGGTTGGAGCGTCTCGATCTCTTCCGCGAATGCTCGGACCGAGGCGAGCGCCAGGGTCACCGAAGCGGCCAATACCCACGACTTAGCGATGCGATGTTTCATGCGAATGCCTGGTGCAAGCCAAAGTAAGTGCCTTTTTGGGCCAAGAGTTCATCGTGCTTGCCGCTTTCGATGATCTTGCCCTTGTCGACTACTAGAATACGGTCGCACTGCCGAATAGTCGACAGGCGATGCGCGATGACGATGACGGTGCGCCCTTTTAGGATGCGAGCGATGGCGGCTTGGATCGTGGCTTCGGAGTCGGGGTCGATCGACGACGTCGCTTCGTCGAGGATGACTAGGCCGGGATTGCGGGCCAAGGCGCGGGCGAAGGCGATCAGCTGACGTTGGCCGTGCGAGAGGTTGGCGCCTTGCTCGCGAATTTCCTGGTCGTAGCCCTTGCCGAGGCGGCGAATGAAGTCGTCGGCTCCCACTTCCTTGGCCGCGGCCTCGATGTCCTGGCGGGAGACGGTCGAACGGCCGAGGCCGATGTTGAAGGCGATGGTGCCGTCGAACAGCACGATGTCTTGCGGTACGATGGACATCGCCAAGCGCAGGGCTTCGGGATCCAAGAGCTTCAGGTCCAAGCCGTCGAGCAGAATCTGGCCGTCATAGCCGTCGTAAAGTTTGGCGAGAAGTTTGACCAGGGTGGACTTGCCGCTGCCAGTCGGGCCGACAATGGCCATCGTCTGGCCTTGGTCGAGCTTGAACGTCACGTCGCTCAATATCCTAGTGCCGCCACCAGCGCCGCTGGCTTGGTAGGCGAAGGACACGTCGCGGAACTCCACGTCGCCTTTGATCGAAGGCACGGCCTTCGAGCCGCCGATCTTGGCCGTCTCGTTCATCACGCCGAAGACGCGGTCGATCGAGGTGAAGGCGCCCTGCAGCATCGCCATTTTGTTGCCTAACTGCTTCAGCGGCTCGAAGAGCTGCTGGACGTATTGCACGAATGCCACCAAAACTCCGGCGCTGAGCGCCGCGCCGGCCAAGCGGTCCGAGACGACGAACCAAAGGGCCAAGCCAACGGTGATCGAGGCGATCCCGTCCAAAATGGCGAACATGAAGGCGTCGAGCACGACGCTGCCCATCTGGGCGTCGCGGAACTCGCGGTTGAGCTTGCCGTAGGTCGAAGCGGCCGCGGGTTCGGCGGTCAGGAGCTTCACGGTTTGGTGGCCGTAAAAGCATTCCTGGGTGAAGGCATTGAGAGCCGCAATCTTGACCCGGGCCTTGAGCATCGCCGTCTTCATCGCCTTCGAGAACCACTGCACGATGAAGAAAACCACCGGCAGAATGAAGAGCGCCGTCAGCGCCAGCCGCCAGTCGAGCACGAACATGCCGATGACGCAGCCGATCAGCACGGCGATGTCGACGAGCGAAGTCAGAACGCCCATGTTGAGCGACTCGCTCAAGTTGTCGAAGTCGCTGGTGACGCGCGTCACCAAGGCGCCGCTCATAGAGCGGTCGTGGTACGAGGCGTTGAGGTCGATGACGTGGCCGAAAAGGCGCATCCGGAGGGTCTTGATCATGCGGTGGACGGCTACCGAGGTCACGACGGATTGGCTGGCGCGCGAGACGTAGCTTCCGAAAACGATCAGTCCAAAGAGCAAGGCCCCCATGGCCAGAGCGTGATCGTCCTTGCCGGAGATCCCGTGGTCGATGGAGTACTTCAGGACGAGCGGCAGCGTCGTGTCGAGCGCCGAGATGACGGGGATCAGTACCGCCGCCACGACGATCAAGCGTTTCTGCGATTTCAGATAGGGCCAGAGCTTGCCCAGCCCAAGGAACTCGGTGGCGAGTCCCCGGCGTTCATCTTTGGGTTTCATGCCAAAAAGTTAGCACGGTCAGGAGGCTTTGGCGACGGCTTTGCCGGGCTTCTTACCGACGATGAGCAGGCAGATGTCGTCTTTCACCGGCACGTCGCCCGTGTGACTCCGGAAGAGGCGCAAGAGGTCGTCCTTGACCTGTTGGACGGTGCGGGCTTCGACGGTTTTAGAGACGTGGCGCTGGAACTTTCTGAGGAAGCTCTTGCCGTCCTTGTCGACGGCTTCAGTGAGGCCGTCCGTATAAAAGAGCAGCAAGTCTTCCTCGTGAAACGAGTAAACCGCGTCCGAATACACCGCGCGCTCGCCGCTGAAGTTGTCGTCGCCGAGCATGTGCTGCTGGTTCTTGGCCAAGGATTCGACCCGGACTTTGTCGGCTTGGTGCTGGCGCAAGAGCAGCGGGAAGGTGTGGCCGGCGTTGCAGATGTTGAGCTGCATGTTGCGGAAATCAATCTGGGCGGCGACGCAGGTCATCCGCAAGTTGCTCTTGCCCGCCAAACGCGTCACAACGTTGTTGAGCTGGGTGACGATCTGGGACGGCCGCGAGATGCTCGACGCGTCGAAGTCGTGAATCATCGATTCGACGATGTTCAGGGCGCCCGACATTGCTGTGGTGATCAAGCCTTGGGCCAAGCCGTGGCCGGTGACGTCGCCCAAGATGACGTAGACGCTTGAGCCGTCACGCGACTCGATGATGCTGAACCAGTCGCCCCCGACGCGGAGCACCGGTTCGTAGTGATAGGAAAGGACGGCGTGGGCGGGGAGCTTCGATTCGTCGAAGAGCATCGAGCGCTGGACGGCCTCGGCGACCTGGAGCTCGGCGGCAATGAAGGCGGTTTCGCGGATGAACGACTGGCGGATCATGGCCAGCGTCGCGAGCGACATCAACGATTTGAGAAGCGACGTCACCGACGGGTCGGGGACGGCGTCGAACGACAAGGTCATCTGGCCGACGACGCGGTAGCGCGACTTGATGGGAAAGGTGAAAAAGCGCTCATTGTCTTGCTGGCCGATGTGGAATTCGACCTCGTTGGCGGTCGCCTCGAAGGTATGGCCTCGGACGCAAACGAGCGGCGGCGGGCTGGAGGCGTTTTCGTCGCCGTCGGATTGGCCGGCTTCCTTCTTGCCTAGAAACCACCCGTGGTCCACGCCCGAAACCTTGTGGGTCAACAGCATGGTCGTGCGGATCAGGCTCTCGGTGTCGGAGCACGAGAAGATGTCGAGGATTGCCTGGTTCAGAATCTCGAGCTTGTTGCGGTTTTGTTCGAGCGCGGCTTCCCGTTTGGCGATCTCGCGCGCCATCACCATGATCTTTTCAGTGATGTCGTTGATGTCGGCTTGGCGAACCGGCTCGAAGGTGTGGGCGTAGTCGCCGCCTGAGATGACGTCTAGGCCGGCTTTCACCTCGGAGAACGGCACTTTGAGGAAGCGTCTGAGCAGCATCGCGGTGGCAAAGATCAGCGCCACGGTCAAGACGACAAAGACCATCAACGAGAAGGTGGCGATCTCCTTCTGCTTGGCGGTGATGTCGGCGTCGGAGAAGGCGACGGTGACGCGGCCGATGGCGGTGTGCTCGTGATGGATGACGCGTGTCATCTCGAGGAACGCCGAGTCGGTGTTGCGCTTGCCGGGCACCAGCTCGCTGCCCGAGTCGTCGACGAGCTTGATGTCGAGGACGATCCCCGACTGGCGGTACACGTCGATGATTTTATTCAGCTCGTCGGAGTTCAAGTTCCAAAGCGGCGTCACCAATACCGAGGCGAGATTCTCCATGATCTCGTCGGCTTTCTCGTACAAAGCCTTGGTGTCGCGCTCGACGGAGTAGAAGTAGTTGCCGGAGCCCGCGATCGCGAAGACGAGCGTGATCGTCACCAACAGCCCGACGGTCAAGTCGCGGACGATGGTGGGTCGGCTTAGTCCAAGTTTTTCCAGGAGCTTTTGCACGAAGGGAAGGCGTTCCTCTTACTAAAATTATAGCAGGCGCGGGCCTCTCAGAAACGCCGGTAAGCCTTGCCCAGTGGGACTTTCAGCCGACCTGCAGAGTTTGCCGGGCGAAACCTTGGCCAAGCCCCTGGCGATTGGCTATACTTCGTACAAAGCACGAACAATATTAAGGGGGAGGGGACCATGCGAGTCCTGACACCGTTGCTGCTCGCGGTAGCCGTCACCAGCTGCAAGCCCCGCCACCAAGGCAGCCAGCTCAAGGACGACGCGTCGCCACCCGACGCCCCGGTCACGCCAGTCCCAGCCGTCGAAGGCGACGGCTCGTTCGATCCCGAGACCGCCAAGCAGATCGGCACCCTGTTTCAGCAAGTCGTCGACCAGCGCAGCCCGCCGGGGGCGGTCAACGTCAAGCGCGCCGTCTTCCTGAAACCTCACGGCTGCGCCAAAGCCACGTTCACGGTCGCCAGTGACTTGCCGGAGCGCTTGCGCGTCGGCGTATTCGCGGCGCCGGCGACCCATGATGCCTGGGTGCGGATCTCTAGCGACACCATCCCGAAGACGCCCGACCAGTCGAACAATACCATCGGCTTCGCCGTAAAAGTCCTGAACGTCCCCGGGCCCAAGGTCTTGCCGGGCGAGGAAGAATTCTCGACGCAGGACTTCGTCACCCAAAACCACCACGTCTTTTTCGCTGATACCGCGAAGGACTTCCTCGAATTCACCAACGCAGCTTTCGCCGGCCAGCTCCAAACTTATTTCGCAGCGCATCCCGTCACCGACAAAATCCTGAAGGACATGGCGAAGCCCACCGGCAACATCCTTGACTCCCGCTACTGGAGCACGACGCCTTACCACTTCGGCGACCACGACTTCGCCAAGTACAAGTTCGAGCCATGCGGGCCAGTCGCCAGCGAACCGGCGCCGGCCGCGACCGCCAAGAATTACCTTCGGGACCGTTTGGTCCGCGACTTAGGCCATGACGGGGCGTGCTTCAACCTCAAGGTTCAACTGCGCACCGGCGACGACATGCCGCTCGACAAGGCTACCGTCGAATGGAGCGAGACTGTCTCGCCGCCCGTCACCGTCGCGACCGTCAAAATCGCGCCGCAGAACATCGTGCCGCTCGACGGAACGTGCGAAAACATGTCGTTCACGGCTTGGCACGCGCTCGAAGACCATCGCCCCGCCGGCAGCATCAACAAGGCCCGGGGCCTCATTTACAAAAGACTCGCCGACCTCAGGCGCGGCCGCAACAGCGTCCAAATCGCCGAGCCTGAGTAAAGTGATTTTCGTTTAGGAGGCGGCCATGGCGAAGAAATCCAAAGGCAAGAAGCTGTCGCGCCGCGTCTTCGTTGGCCAAACCGGCGCCGCCGCGGGTCTGCTGCTAACGGCGGGCTGCAAGACTCTAGAGAGCAAAGGGGAGAGTAGAGGGTCGAGTTTGAAAGGGAGCCTGCCGCCTTCGGCGCTCAGCACAGTCGTGACGGCCAAGATCCATCCGGGCATCGGCATCGCGCGGATCGGCAACAGCGGCGCCCCGGACGGATTTTTCATTGGTCCCGAAGTCACCGAACCGGAACTTACCAGGGTTGGCGAGTCGCGCGACGCCGCCGGAGCGATCAAACGCCAAGCCGCCCGCTTTCGGATCTACGGCTACGATGCCGCCGGCAAAGTCGTCGGCGAGCTCACAGCCGACGACGCGACCATCGCCTGGTCCGTGCGCCTCGCCAACAGAAAAGCCCAGTGGTACCGCTTCATCGCCGCGCTCGACATCCCGGAGGCCGCAGCCTTGAGCTCAACCCGGCGCAACGCCACAATCCAGGATCGGTCGAAGTTAGCGGTGGATCCCGGCTCCCGGCAAGTCCAAGGCAAAAACGTCTCGGGCGCAGCGCAGCGCTTCGACGGCGGCCACTTCCTCGAATCGTCCGTTTCGCTCGGCGAGCTGCGCACCGACGAAGCGGGGCGCCTCCTGGTCTTGAGCGGTCTCGGCAAATCTGGGTCGCCGCTCGAAAGCCTCGTCTACAATCCCAATGACGCCGATTCCTTCAACAACGCCGACGGCTGGTACGACGACGTCGCCGACGGTCCGGTCACGGCGACGGTCACCATCGCCGGCGTCGACGTCCCAGTGGAAGCCAGCTGGGTCGCCGTCGCGCCGCCGAACTACGCGCCCAACGTCATCGGCTGGCGGACGATGACCGACCTCCTGGTGGACACTTACATCGAGGCCGGCATGATGGCCTTCCCGGAGGAGACGTCCTTCACCGAGCACGTCTTGCCGGTGCTCCGTCGGTTGACGAACCTGCAGTGGGTGAACCGCGGCTTCGCCGCAGGCTTCGGTCACGGGTCGACCTTCAACTTCGACGACCCGGCTTTCTTGGCCAAACTCGCGGCGAAGCCCGCCGCGGGCGCCGCCGACCCGAACGCGGCGCTCCGCCACCAGATCTTCAACTCGTTCCGCGTCGACTCGACGCCGCCGACCGAACGCAAAACCTGGCCTTGGATGTACGGGGACGCCTTCGGCTCGTTCGGCCCGTCGACGCGCAACAACCTGGCTTTGTCGGCGACCAGGACCAAACATCTGCAACGCTGGGTGGACGGTCACTTCGCCAGCGACTGGCATCCAGAGCAAAAGCCCTACCGGACGCTCGACAAAGTTCCCGTCGCGGAGCAAGCGGCGATGCTCGACCACGCGGCGCTGCATTTTTGCTTGGCGGACGCTTTCCACCCCGGCTGCGAATTGACCTGGCCGATGCGCCACGCGTCGCTATATCAAGCACCCTTTCGGATTAAGCAGCGGCCGGCGAATGTCGCCGAACCAGATTACGGCCCGGTCCTGACGCAGCAGATCGCTTTGAGCGCCGACGGCCCGCTGCACGCGCAAGGTCCGGGCGGCTTGACGCGCTGGATGGCTTTGCCTTGGCAAGGCGACACCGCCTTTTGCCGCTCTGGCTACGAGCCGGAAGTCGACCCCTACATTTTGACGTTTTGGCCGGCGCGCGTGCCGAACCACGTATTGACCGCGACCGACTACGCCGTCGCCGTCGACCCAGCCGAGCCCAAAGCCAAGCGCATCGCCGCCTTCCAAAATCGCCGCGCTTGGGTGCGTGCCATGACCGGCGCGGCGCCGAGCCAAATGCGGCAGATGATCGACGGCTTCGGCAAAATGGGCATCGTCGAGGCCCGCGACGGCGTCGCGGGCGACGCCGACTTCCCGGCGATCATGTTCGTCGAATCACTGCCAAACCTGCCGGCGGCGGTCGCCGCGGCTAGCTTTGGCGGTGACGGCGCCGCTCCGCACGGCCTGTCGCTTTCGGGCGGCAGTCCTCCGCGCGCGGGAGCCAAATCCGAGGGCTTTGGCGGGGCTCCCGGAAGGGCCGATGGTGCCTTTGCCGGTCATGGCGACGACACAGGCTGGGAAAGCGCCGAGCAGTTGGCCGAGTTCCGCAAGATCCGGAGCCGCAAGCAATGACGACGTTCGACGTCGCCGTCGTCGGTGCCGGGCCCGCGGGCTCCGTCGCGGCGCTCGTCTTGGCTCGGGCGGGACGGCGCGTTTTGCTGCTGGACAGAGAACGCCTGTCTCGCCACAAGGTCGGCGAAGCGTTACCGGCCGCCGCGCGGCCGTTGTTGAAGAATCTGGGCCTCCTCGCCGTGGTCGAGGCCGGCCCCCATCTTCCGGCTTACGGCAACCTTTCGGCTTGGGGCTCCGACCGATTGACCGCGACGGATTTCATACGCGACCCTCAAGGCCTCGGTTGGCATTTGGACCGTGCCGTTTTCGACGCCGATCTGCGGCGGACTGCCGTCGTCGCCGGCGCTAAATGGCAAGCAGGCACCGTCCGCCAAGTCGAACGCGACGTTGAAGGCTGGAAGCTCGGCGGCGCTTTCGCCGAAGTCAAAGCCCAGTGGCTCGTCGATGCGACTGGTCGCGGGGCCTCGCTGGCCCGGCGGCAAGGGGCGAAGACGCATGCCAAGGACGACCTCGAGGCCTTGTACGCGTTCGCCGAACCGGCGCCCGGAGATGCGGACTGCCGCACTTTGATCGAAGCGACGAAGGACGGCTGGTGGTATACCGCGCGGTTGCCGGGCGACCGGCGCATCGTCGTCCTGCACACGGCGCGGGCGCGTGCGGCGCATTTGGCGGCGAACCCCGCGGCCTATGCCGGGCAACTCGCAAATACCCTGCACGTCAGTCGGCTCTTCGCCGCTGCCCGCTTTCTCGGCCCGCCGCGCCGCGCCGCCGCGCATGGCGCCGCATTGGACCAGCCGTGCGGCGACCACTGGCTCGCCACCGGTGACGCGGCGTTGGCCTTCGACCCCCTGTCGTCGCAAGGGATCTTCAACGCCCTCTACTCGGGCTGGCGCGCCGGCGAAGCCGTGCACCAGGCGCTCGCTGGCGAGTCGGCTTTGCTTTTGGCTTACGGGGAACGGCTGGCGCTGGTCGGCAAGACCTACGATCAACACCGGACAAATTTCTATGGCGCCGAGCGGCGTTGGCCAGATGCCCCCTTTTGGAAAGGGCGCGCCGCGGGAAAACAAATCACGCCGAATTATGCTACGATTAGCGAAGACTAGCATAGGGAGACGTGGCATGGCGGGTCGGGCATTGTCGGCGACTGTTGGCGTCAAGTGGAGCTGGGCCTTCGCAGCGGCGTTGAGCCTCGGCGCAGGCCAAGTCATGGCACAAGATGCGCAAGAAGCCCAGGACGAGGACTCCGCGACCACCAAGCTCGACGTTGCCCCCGAGGCGGACTCCCGTCTGGCCCAAAGCGAGCCGACGCACCGCAAGAAAAAGAAAAAGAAGCGTAAGAAGAAGACGGGCGATGATCCGGAAGCGACCCCGGGCGAAGGCGAGAAAGCCGGCGAACCGGCCGCTTCCGGCGGCGGCTCCAACCCGCACAAAGCTCAGGAAGGCGTCGAAGAGCCTTACTCCTGGGAGGTCGGTTTGCTTTCCGACTTCGTCGTCAATAGCACCAAGACCGGCGAGGCCAAGGGCGGCTCCGCGGATTACAACCTCGAGGCCAAGGGACTTTACATCATCGCCAAATCACTCGAGCTCGGCGGTTCTTTCGACTACGCGGAACAGAGCACCAAGACTAAGGACTCCAAATCCGACGACACCCGCTACATCCTGTCGCTGATCGGCGTCTACAACTTCGGCAACCTCGACCACGACGTTTTCGTCTTCTTCGTCGACGCCAACTTCGGCTTCGGCGCTTCGAGCGGCAAGGCCGGCGAGGTAAAGACGAGCTCCAGCATCACTCAATACGGCCTAGGCTTCGGCGCTCACTACTTCGTCGACAGCAACGTGGCGCTGACGGGCGAATTCAAGTACGACGCCGGCTCCGAAAAAGTGAAGGACGCCCCAGATCCGACGTCCTTTACTCAGATGCACTTGATGCGGATCGGTTTCTCGCTCTTCTTGTGAGTAGGGCACCCGAATCCGGACGGCTTATTCGTAGGTTGCCACGTTGTACTTGCCCGTGCCGCATTCGGTCGCCGTGGCGCTGCCCGCAGCGTATTCATAGACTTTGCCGGCGATCGTGCCTTTGTACTTTTTGCCGTTTTTGAAGGTAATGTCGGCGGTCGCCTCGTATTCATCGCCGACCTTGGTCGGCAATTTCGTGAAAGTCAACGAGCCGGTGTGAGCAGTGTCGGCGGTGGCCGTAGAAACATAGAAGGTCATGCCGGTGCAGGCATCGGCGGACTTATTGGTGCCGGCGACGACGTTGTTGTTGCCTTTTGGGAAGCCCGTGTCGTTGACTGTGACGTCGCTGGCGTTGTGGCAGAAATCGTGGGTGAACTCCGTATCCACGACCGTCGTCACTTTCAAGAAGTTGATGGTGATGCTAGCCGGCCCTTTGTCGCCGGTGGCGCAGTGAATGTCGTTGTCCCCGGAACATGGCGTGCAGGTCCACGATTTCACTTTCTTGAACTGCTCTTCGGTCGCCACGGATTCCGTTACCGTGAATGAGAGGTAGTTGGAGGCTGCAGTCAGTGCGGCGTAGGTGCTCTTCCCCTTAAAGGTGGCGACCACGTCGGAAGTTTCGTCGGTGATGGTTCCGAGGCCGGTGCCCGCCGTCGATGTGTCCGTGCCGCTCGCCGTGGACGTCGCCGTCGTCGTAGCAGTCGTCGTCGCCGTGGTCGTCGCCGTGCTCGTCTTCGTCGATGTCGAAGTGTTCGACTCGGTCGGCACGCTCGACGTGCCGCCTTCGTTGGTCGGAGCGACCGCGGAGGTGCAGGAGGCAAAGGCATAGGCGGTCAATGCAAGCACCACCACTTTGATCTTCATCGCAAGGTCTCCCGTGAAAGCCAGATATGGTCCTTTCATCGGCAGAAACGCCAAAAACCTCAAGGCTATGCGCCCGGAGACGGTTTGAAATAGGTAAAATTAGTGGAAAAATCGGCTGCCTTTACGCGCGTCTCCTGCGCTCAAGCGTCCTGCGCCAGCTCAGGGTGACGCGCGACCATTTCCTTATATGAGCCTCGGTCGACAACTTTGCCGGCGTCCAAGATCAGCACTTCGCCGCAGCGCTTCAAGGCCGAGCCGCGGTGGGAGGCGATGATCATCGCCGAACCGAGGCCGTAAATGTAGTCCAATAAACATTTTTCTGTTTTGTGGTCCACAGCGGACAGCACGTCGTCGAGGAGCAGCAGCGGCGACTTTCGAAGGAAGAGGCGGGCCAAGGCCAGGCGTTGCTTTTGACCGCCCGAGAGCCTCAACCCCTTTTCTCCGATCTCGGTCGCCCAGCCTTGGGTGAGGGCTTCGATTTCGGGGAGGATTTGGGCGCCGCGGGCTGCTTCGAGCAGCATCTCTTCGGTCGGCGCTGGATCCATGCCGAAAGCCAAGTTGTCGCGGATGGTCGCGGAAAATAGATGCACCGACTGCAGGGCATAGCCGACCTTGCGGCGAAGCACCGCCGGCTCGAGTTCCAGCACGTCTTGACCGTTCAGAAATACCGAACCGGCCGGCGGGTCGAAGAGCCGCGTGGCGAGATTGAAGAGCGTCGATTTGCCGGAGCCGATCGGGCCGAAGAGGCCGACGCGTTTGCCGGCCTCGAGCGTAAGCGACACCGAGCTGATGGTCGGCCGTTCGCTCTGGTCGTTGTAGGCGAAGGTCAGGTCGCGGAACTCCAAAAGCGGCGGTTTAGGGCCCAAGGCGCCGCCTCCCGGAAAGGCCGCCTCTGGCGGCGCCTTGTCGATTTCACCGATGCGTTCGAGCGCCGTCTTGCCTCGCTGATAAACGGCCAGAATCATGCCCATGGCGCCGAGCGGGAAGGTCAATAGGCCGATGTAGACGTTGAACGCCAGGATGTCGCCGACGGTCAACCGCCCGGCTATGACCTCGCGGCCGCCGTAAAGCAAGACGATCAGCTGCGACGCGCCGGCGAGGCAGGTCATCAAAGGGAAGATCATCGTACGCTGCACGACCATCTGGATGTTGGTCTTATAGACGCGTTCGTTCTCGGTCGCGACCCGCGCCGCGAAGCTGGTTTTCGCGGCGTTCGCCTGGATGACGTGGACGTTGACGAAAGCTTCGGTGACATGGTTCGTCAAAGCGCCCAGCGCCTTTTGGTTTTCGCGCGATGCTTGCTGCATTTTCGGCATGGCGAAGCGGGTGACTACGAACATCAGGATCAGCGGCAAGAGGGCGAGAACCGTCAGCGTTTGGTGGACCGTCACCATTTTGAAGATGGTGAACACGGTGAGGAAGATGACGTTCAAGATTTGCAGCAGGCCGAAGGCGAAGAAGACGCGGAGCTGCGCCACGTCGTTGGAAAGGCGGGAGATCAAATCCCCCATGCCGTGCTTCAGATAGAACCGCTCAGTAAGTCGTAGCGCCCGGCTAAAAAGAAAATCCTTGGTGTCGGTTTCGATGCGGCGGCCGGGCCAAAAGATGATGATGCGCGACGCCGACCGAATGATCATCATCAAAGCGCCCAAGCCGACGATGCTGAGCGCCAGACCCGGGGCTCCGGACAGATCGGCGTGCGCCGTCAGGTCGTTGATGATGTGCTTCGCCAACTGCGGGATCTGCAGGTTCACCAAATTGACCGCGGCCAACAAGATGAACCCGGAGCAGTACCAGCCCCACAGTGGCGTCGCGAAGCGGCGGGTGTATTCGCGAAAATTCATGGGTCAGTGGCCCTCCGCCGCGCGCCCGAAGAACGCCGCTTCGACCAGGCCGATGCGGCCGACGAGCGTCGCCTCGGGGAACCCAGCGAGCGGCGTCAAGTCGCCTTGGTCGATGATGAAGGCACGGCCACAGAGCTTCGCGGCAAACGACGCCACGTGCGTGCTGACGATGGTCCCGAGACCAGC